>SVJY01000015.1 GCA_015068765.1 Oscillospiraceae bacterium | reverse complement strand
GGTGTAAAAAAGGCAAGTTGGTAATTTAAAGCTACGGAAAAGGAGGTAGTACCATGCAGTTGACAGATCCCATTGCTGATATGCTGACACGTATCAGAAATGCAAATTCCGCACGGCATGAAACTGTCGATATCCCTGCTTCCAATATGAAGAAAGCGATTGCAGCTATTCTGAACGAAGAAGGGTATATCAAAGGATATCAGATTATAGATGATGAAAAGCAGGGCATTATCCGCATCGCATTGAAATACGGTGCAAATAAGGAGCGCGTCCTGTCGGGACTTATCAGAATTTCCAAACCCGGTCTGCGTGTTTATGCAGGACATGACGAGATTCCCCGTGTTCTGAAGGGACTCGGTATTGCGATTGTTTCCACTTCTAAGGGTGTTATGACCGATAAGAAGGCACGCGCAATGCATATTGGCGGCGAAGTTCTGGCATTTATTTGGTAATTTTTAAGAAATGGTGGTGAGACGCAATGTCAAGAATAGGAAGAATGCCTATTACTGTACCGGCAGGCGTTGATGTAAAAATTGGCGAAAACAATGCTGTTACGGTAAAGGGCCCGAAGGGTACGCTTTCGCAGCAGCTGCATCCCGAAATGAAAATCGAGATGAACGCAGGCGAGATTAACATTATCCGTCCCTCGGAGCAAAAGAAACATAAAGCACTGCACGGCCTCACACGTTCGCTTCTTGCAAACATGGTAACAGGCGTCACAGAAGGCTTCCAGAAGGAACTGGAAATCAACGGCGTAGGTTACAGAGCACAGATGCAGGGCAAGAAACTCGTTCTGAACCTGGGTTATTCTCACCCGGTTGAGATGGACGAGGTCGCAGGCAT
This sequence comes from Oscillospiraceae bacterium, assembly GCA_015068765.1. GTDB lineage: Bacteria > Bacillota > Clostridia > UMGS1883 > UMGS1540 > SIG447. The sequence goes on along the minus strand of SVJY01000015.1, from coordinate 41,330 downwards.
TGAAATCGAGGTACCCGCACCGAACAAGATTATTGTTCGCGGTGCTGACAAGCAGCTCGTAGGTCATGTCGCGGCAAACATCCGTGAGAAGAGATTGCCGGAACCCTATAAGGGCAAGGGCATTAAGTATGCAACCGAACATATCCGCCGCAAGGAGGGTAAGGCCGGTAAAGCCAAGGGTTAAGAGAGGAGCAGTAAGAGATGATAAACAAAGCATCCAGCAATAAGGCGAGAATCAAACGCCACGGTCGTATGCGCCGCAATATCGTTGGCACAGCAGAACGTCCGCGTTTAAACGTTTTTCGCAGCTCAAATCATATTTACGCTCAGATCATCGATGATGAAAAGGGTGTAACACTGGCCGCTGCCTCTTCCTTGGACAAGGAATTCCAGGGCTACGGCGGTAATGCCGATGCTGCACGCGAAGTTGGAAAACTCGTTGCAAAGGCAGCACTGGATAAGGGTATTAAGACGGTTGTATTCGACCGCGGCGGTTATATTTACCATGGACGTGTCGCAGCACTGGCAGAGGGTGCTCGCGAAGGCGGTCTGGAATTTTAAGAAGGAGGGACATTATGGCAGACAGAATCGATCCCACAGAAGTAGAGATTAAAGAGAAAGTAGTTTGCCTCAACCGTGTTGCAAAGGTTGTTAAGGGTGGTAGAAACTTCCGCTTCACAGCTTTGGTAGTTGTCGGCGACGAAAACGGTCGTGTTGGCAGCGGTCTCGGTAAGGCAGCTGAAATCCCGGATGCAATCCGCAAGGGTATTGAAGACGCAAAGAAGAACATGATTACTGTTCCGCTTGTAGACGGTACGGTTCCGCATGAAATCATCGGCGAATTTGGTGCAGGCCGCGTTTTGATTAAGCCTGCTGCAGAAGGTACCGGCGTTATCGCAGGTGGTGCTGTTCGTGCAGTTATGGAGCTTGCGGGCATCAGAAACGTACGTACAAAATCCCTTCGCAGCAACAACGCAAAGAACGTTGTTGATGCAACAATTGCGGGACTTGGTAATTTGAAAAATGCTGCTGACGTGGCACGTCTTCGTGGCAAGACAGTGGAAGAACTGTAAGTAAAGGAGGGTCTCAATTGGCTAAACTCAAGGTTACCCTGAAGAAGAGTGTTATCGGCTGCAAGAAAGATCAGATTGCAACAGTAGAAGCACTCGGACTTAAAAAAATTCGTGATGTGAAAGAACATGCGGATACGCCTCAGATTCGAGGAATGATCAATAAGGTATCACACTTATTGGCGGTAGAGGAAGTATAAGCAGAAGGAGGTGTAGTAAAATGAAGCTGTACGAGTTAAGTCCTGCACCGGGAAGCAAAACGGAAGGTAAGCGTAAGGGCAGAGGTGCTGGAACAGGTAACGGTAAAACGGCAGGCAGAGGTCACAAGGGCCAGAATGCCAGAAGCGGCGGCGGTGTTCGTCCCGGTTTTGAAGGCGGTCAGATGCCTCTCTATAGACGTTTGCCGAAAAGAGGCTTTACAAACATATTTGCAAAGCAGTATGTTTCGATAAATGTTGCTGAATTAAACAAATTTGAAGACGGTGCCGAGGTAACGGCCCAGGCACTGTGCGAAAAGAATATTATCAGCAAGGCTAAGGATGGTGTTGTCATCCTGGGCCGTGGAGAACTGACAAAGAAGCTGACGGTGAAAGCCGCTCGGTTCTCCAAGACTGCTGCAGAAAAAATTGTGGCAGCAGGCGGAAAGGCAGAGGTGATTTAAGTGTTTAAGATTCTGAAGAATGCTTGGGCAGTTCCTGAGCTCCGCAAGAAAATACTTTACACGTTATTGCTTCTGGTTATATTTCGCTTTGGTTCTGTAATTACAGTTCCGTGGCTGGACAGTGCCGTACTTGGTAGTTGGGTTAAAGAAGGCGGGAACACAATCTTTAATATTATGGATATGTTCTCCGGCGGTGCGTTCAGTCAGGCAACGATTTTTGCGATGGGTATTTCGCCCTACATTAACTCTTCCATTATTATGCAGCTTCTCTCCGTTGCCATTCCGGCACTGGAAAGACTGAGTAAGGAAGGGGAAGAGGGTAGAAAGAAGATCAGCAAAATCACAAGATATCTGACAGTTGTACTGGGCTTTGTACAGGCCGCAGGTCTGTATATCGGTCTCAACAGTGCAAATGCGGTATCGAATCCCGGACCACTTACATTCTTTGTAATCGTTCTGAGCTTCACAGCCGGTACGGCATTCCTGATGTGGCTGGGGGAAGAAATCACGGAAAAGGGTATCGGAAACGGTATCTCCATGATTATCTTTGCCGGTATCATCGCAGGAATCCCCGGCATGGCAAGATCCGTTTGGCATACATTTGTCGGCGGCGGTTCCAATAATTATCTTGCAATCGCACTGATTCTGGTTTTTGCAGTACTGGTTATCGCACTTGTTATTCTCTTTAACAATGGTGAACGCAGAATCCCTGTTCAGTATGCAAAGAGAGTTGTTGGCAGAAAGATGTACGGCGGTCAGAGCACGCATATTCCGATCAAGGTAACAATGGCTGGCGTTATTCCGATTATCTTTGCAATGAGCCTTCTGGCTTTCCCGAGCACGGTCGTGTCTCTGATAAGCCCGAATGCAACAACCGGGTTTGCAGGCTGGGTTTTGAGATTCTTCAATCAGTCTAATGCCTGGTACGCAGTTATTTACTTTGTATTGATTGTTGCCTTTACGTACTTCTATACGGCAATTACCTTCAGCCCCATCGAAGTGGCGAATAACATGAAGAAAAACGGTGGCTTTATTCCCGGCATTCGTCCCGGCAAGCCGACCAGCGACTTCATTCAGAAGGTTCTTTCCCGTATTACACTCGTTGGAGCATTTTTCCTTGGCTTTATTGCTATTTTGCCTATTCTGCTTGCAAGGATTGACACCCGTCTTTCCTCTATCAGCATCGGCGGCACATCGATCCTGATTGTTGTTGGTGTTGCACTGGAAACGGTAAAGCAGATGGAATCCCAGATGCTGATGCGTCACTATAAGGGCTTTTTAGAGTAAGTTTAGGAAGTGAATACAATGAAAATTATTTTATTAGGTCCGCCGGGGGCCGGTAAAGGCACACAGGCGGAAATTCTTGCCGAGCGGTATGGAATCCCCACTATTTCTACAGGGAATATGATCCGTGCAGAGGTGCGTGAAGGAACACCGCTTGGACAGAAAACAAAACAGTATATTGATGAAGGAAGACTTGTACCGGATGAAATTATTATGGCAATCGTGGAAAGCAGATTGGCAAAACCGGATTGCAATAACGGCTTTATTTTAGACGGTATCCCGAGAACCATTCCCCAGGCACAGGCACTGGACGAAATGGATTTGGGTGACTATATTGTTTTGAACATTTCGGTAGGCGACGATGCAATTTTAAATCGCCTGGGCGGTCGACGGGTTTGTGGTAAATGCGGTGCAACCTATCATGTGACCTTCAATCCGCCGAAGACGGAAGGCATCTGCAACACCTGCGGTGATGCACTGGTTATCCGTCCGGACGATGCAAAAGAAACCATTCTGAAGCGTCTCGAAGTTTACCACGAACAGACAGAACCGCTTATCGCATACTACGAAAAGTCCGGCAAGCTTATCAACATTTTAAGCGAAGGCAGCGTAGAGGATACGACAGCGGCAATTCAGACAGCACTTGAGGTGAAATAATGATTTGGGTGAAGGACAGTCATGAGATTGACGCTATGCGTCAAAGCGGCCGCTTAACAGATGCACTTCTTACGTATCTGGAAAAGCAGATTGTGCCTGGAATATCCACGCTGGAGCTTGATGAAATGGCGGAACGCTATATCAACAAGAACGGTGGACGGGCTGCCTTTAAAAACTACAGAGGATTTCCCAAATCCATTTGTACTTCTGTGAATTCTGTCGTCGTACACGGCATACCCGGGAACAGGGTGCTATACGAGGGCGATATCATCAGCATCGATGTAGGTATTTGTCTTGACGGATACTACAGCGATGCTGCCCGTACCTTCCCGGTCGGTAAAATCAGTGCACAGGCACAAAAGCTGATTGATACGGCCGAGGCGTGCTTCTTTGCAGGGCTCAGCAAAGCATTAGACGGAAATCGCATAGGCGATATTTCCGCCGCCGTTCAAAGCGTTGCAGAGGCAGAGAATTACGGTATCGTACGGGAGCTTGTGGGGCACGGTGTCGGCCGGGCACTGCATGAGGATCCGGACGTTCCGAACTTCGGAACAGCCGGTCGCGGCGTCCGATTGCGTAAAGGTATGACACTGGCCATCGAACCCATGATATGTGCCGGTTCCCATAGGGTAGAGGTCATGGATGACGGCTGGACAATTCAAACATGTGACGGCTCCCTTGCCGCACATTACGAAAACACTGTGGCCATAACCGATAATGAGGCTGAGATATTAACAATCAGCCCGAGAAAACGCAAGAGGTGATTTGTTTTGGATATTGACGCGGGCAGTTTAGTGTATTCTATTGCCGGCAGAGATAAAGGCGGAGTGTTTGTGATTATGCGTCTGGAGGGCATATACGGCTATCTGGCCGACGGGAAAGTGCGTAAAGCCGACGTCCCGAAGAAAAAGAAGCTGAAGCATGTAGAATACACTGGCTATACTGCCAGTGCCCTGCAGGACAAAATTGCACTCGGTGAGAGGCCGACTAACGCTGAAATCAGAAGAGCGATAGCGGCATATCACGAGGAGAACAATCAGTCGAGCTAAGAAGGAGGTAACAACCTTGGCAAAGGACGATGTACTGGAAATGGAGGGTACGGTTTTAGAATCCCTACCCAACGCGATGTTTCAGGTGGAGCTACAGAACGGACATCAAATACTCGCACACATATCGGGAAAGCTGCGGATGAATTTCATCAGAATTCTTCCCGGCGATAAGGTGACGGTGGAATTATCCCCCTACGATTTAACAAAGGGTAGGATAATCTGGAGAGCAAAGTAATAGAGGAGGTAGCGATATGAAAGTCAGACCCTCGGTAAAACAGATTTGTGAAAAGTGCAAGATTATCAAGAGAAAAGGCAAAATTATGGTAATCTGCGAAAATCCGAAGCATAAGCAAAAACAAGGTTAAGAAATAGGAGGTGTAAGCATGGCCAGAATTGCTGGTGTTGACTTGCCGAGAGAAAAGAGAGTCGAGGTTGGACTCACATACATTTTCGGCATAGGCAGAACAAGTGCAGTTAAAATCCTGGAAGAAACAGGCATCAATCCTGATACACGCGTTAAAGACCTGACCGAAGAAGAGGTTATTAAGCTCAGAGACATTATAGACAAGAACTATAAGGTTGAGGGTGACCTCCGCCGCAGCGTTGCACTTGATATTAAGCGTTTGGTAGAAATCGGATGCTATCGGGGAACAAGACACAGAAAAGGTCTGCCCGTTCGCGGACAGAGAACAAAGACAAACGCGCGTACACGCAAAGGACCCAAGCGCACAATCGCGAATAAGAAGAAGTAGGAGGTAAGGTCAAATGGCGAAAACAGCTGTAAAGAGAACGACCAGAAAACGGCGTGAACGTAAAAATATCGAACGTGGTGCCGCACATATCCGTTCCAGTTTCAACAATACGATTGTAACGATTACGGATACAGCAGGTAACGCTCTGTCTTGGGCAAGTGCCGGCGGTCTTGGCTTCCGTGGTTCCAGAAAGAGCACGCCTTTTGCTGCACAGACAGCAGCAGAAACCGCTGCAAAGGCTGCTATGGAGCATGGTCTTAAGACTGTTGAAGTTTACGTAAAGGGTCCCGGTGCGGGACGTGAGGCTGCTATTCGTGCGCTGCAGGCGGCAGGGCTGGAAGTTAGCATGATTAAAGATGTAACTCCCATTCCCCATAACGGATGCCGTCCGCCTAAGCGTAGAAGAGTTTGATTCAAATTTGTAGATAGGAGGAGAAACAAATGGCAAGAAATACGCAGCCTATTCTGAAAAGATGCAGAACATTAGGCATTGAGCCTTCTGTAATGGGCATCCATAAGAGCTCGAACAGAAATCCCAAGCCCATGAAGAGAAAGCAGAGCGAATACGGACGTCAGCTTACAGAAAAGCAGAAGGTTAAATTTATTTACGGTATGCTGGAAAAGCAGTTCAGAAAGTATTATGAAATTGCTGTTAAAATGCCCGGCATCACCGGTGAAAATCTGCTGACCCTCTTAGAGTCCAGACTGGACAACGTAGTGTTCAGACTGTGCTTTGCCAACACAAGAAGAGAGTCCCGCCAGATGGTAAATCATGGCCACATTCTTGTAAACGGCAAGCGTGTTGACATTCCTTCTTACATCGTAAAAGAAGGTGACGTTATCTCTATTGCAGAGAAAAGCAGAGGCATGGCAGGTATCAAAGCAATCCTGGAAAAGACAGAAGGTCGCGTGACCCCGAAGTGGCTGGAAGTGGACCGTGAAAATGCTACCGGTAAGGTTGTTGCACTTGCAAAGCGTGACGATATTGACTTTGAAGTCCAGGAAACGCTTATCGTCGAGTTGTACTCGAAATAAGCGTAGCCCTCGCAATTTAAAACAAATTCAGAAGGGGGTACTATATTATGATAGAAATCGAGAAGCCGAGAGTGGACTGTATCGGATCTGCGGAAGACAAATATTACGGCAAGTACGTTTTGGAACCGCTGGAGAGAGGGTACGGCACAACCCTCGGAAACTCTCTGCGTAGGATTATGCTGTCCTCTTTACCCGGTGCGGCAGTTACCTCTATTAAAATAGACGGCGTGTTGCACGAATTTTCCAGCATTCCCGGTGTCAAGGAAGATGTGACAGAGATTGTGCTGAACATCAAGCAGCTGATTGTGAAGCTGCATTCCGATGGTCCGGAAACAGTTTACATCGACGTGAAGGGTCCCTGCGAAATTACCGCAGGCGATATTAAGGCGGATGCGAATGTAGAAATATTCAACCCTGACCTGCATATTGCCACCTTAAACGAGGATGCAAAGCTGTATATGGAAATCACAATTAATAAGGGAAGAGGCTATGTATCTGCCGAGCGCAATAAGCAAATCAGTCAGCCGGTGATTGGACTTATCCCGGTAGACTCGATTTACACGCCTGTACCCAAGGTGAATTTCACAGTAGAAAACACCCGTGTCGGACAGGTGACGGACTACGATAAGCTTACGCTTGAAATTTGGACAAATGGAACGCTTACGCCAAACGAGGCAGTTTCCTTAGGTGCCAAGATTTTCAACGAGCATCTGAATCTTCTGATCGATCTTGCAGATGGTATGCATGATGTTTCCATTATGGTGGAAAAAGAAGAGAAGAAGAAGGAAAAAGTGCTTGAAATGACGATTGAGGAACTGGATTTATCCGTCCGTTCTTATAATTGCTTGAAGCGTGCTGGTATCAATAATGTAGAAGACCTGATTCAGAAAACGGAAGAGGATATGATGAACGTCAGAAACCTCGGCCGTAAGTCTTTGGAAGAGGTTATCAACAAGCTGCTGAGCCTGGGTCTCACCCTGGCACCGGTTGAGGACTAAGCGGTCCACCAAACGGCGAAAGCATCCGAGTTTTGCGAAAGGAGAGTTTCAGTATGAGAAAGTTAGGAAGACCGACGGATCATCGTCGGGCAATGCTGAGAGGCATGGTAACGGCTTTTCTGGAAAACGGTAAGCTGATGACAACGGAAACACGTGCGAAGGAAATTCGTCCCCTTGTCGAAAAAATGATTACGCTGGGCAAGCAGAACACACTGCATGCAAGACGGCAGGTCATGAGCTACGTTACAAAGAAGGACGTTTCCTATAAACTGTTTGCGGAAATCGCACCGAAATATGCAGAAAGAAACGGCGGCTACACCAGAATTATTAAAGCCGGTGTAAGACGCGGTGACGCTGCACCGATGGCGATTATTGAGCTCGTGTAAATTACATCAAAAAAGCACCCGGAAGAACTCCTTCCAGGTGCTTTTTGCTGTTTACACATCTTTTGCTATTTACGCTTCTTTTATGGCCTGTCCGCCGGCACAGCCGGAATAATCGTACAGACCACCTTCGCAAACCTTTGTGGCAGACAAACCAATCTTATCCTCATTAAAAGCAAACGAAACGGTCCAGCTTCCAAAACAAACGTCCACGATATTAACACGGAGTAAAAGCTGCCAGTCGTTTTGCCAGGTGGCAAAGGCAAGGTGACAATATCCGGAGCCCTTCGGTGTTCCAATGATATCTGTACAATAATGGGTTTCCGGGAATTGACCTTCTATATAATCCTCTAAACCGAACCGGATTTCCTTTTTACCCCGTTCGTTCTCATAAAAGAGCGTACCTTCATTGTCTTTAAAGGTAAAGCGAACAGATTTGAAGCCTAAAGGATTTTCATCCAACAGGTATGTTACATTGTTGATTTTACCTTCCATGTCCGAGTGTGCTTTTCCCTTTGGTTTATACAGAGACAGCGAGGATAGTGTTTCGCAGAGGGTATCGTAGGCTTCCTCGTTTTCAGGTAGCGGTTTATCGGAGGCTTTTTTTAGAATGTAGTCATAAACAGGCTGCATAATGTTTTCGTCTCCGGAAGGGTTTCCCTGTGTATCACCGGTACAAACAATCAGCAGATCTTTATCCGGATCACAGAGAGCTAATTGGGAACCCATACCTCTGAGAATAAATGCGTTATCAAAAATACGCCAGATTTGATAGCCATACCCAGTGGCACGGAACATATCATCGATGCCGCTCATTTCTGCTTCAATCTGCCGGGCTGTTGCTTCCTTTACATAGGATTCAGAAATATACTGCTTACCGTTCACCTTACCGCCACGAAGCAGAACAAAAGCTAAAGTGGCAAAATCAAGAGAGGTACAGAGAACGCCGCTTCCGCCCCAAGAATAGCCTTCTGGGGATTTGACGCATCTGGCAGCCTCGGAGAAACCAAGCTCCCGGAGCATTTTATCCTTTAAATATTCTAAGAAAGGTTTTCCGGTAAGCCGTTCCACAATTACATTCAAAATATAGGTGGCAGAGGTATCATACCGGAAAACGGTCCCGGCCGGCTTGATGGGAGGCGTGCGGAAGAAGGATTCTATCCACTCGGTTGCAAAACGACCGGTTGCAGGTGGCAGGGAGTATGTAGTTACATTAGGGGAAGACATCATCAGCAAATTGCGCACCGTCGTTTCTCTGATGTAGGGATGCAAACTTTCCGCAGGATATTCCGGGAAAAACGTATGCACCTTATCTGTCAGCGAAAGTTTCCCTTCGTCACAAAGAAGACCTATGGCCACAGAAACAAATGTTTTTGAAGAGGAATATAAACGGTGGAACGAATCACGGTTAAACGGTGCGTAGTAGGCTTCCGTAATCAGTTTACCGTTTCGGATAATTAAAAAGCTATGCATGTAAAGTGCCCGGTCGGAAAGCGTCTTTAGAAGGGCACTGATATCACTGGAAGAAATACCTTCCTGTTCAGGTGTGGATTTGGCAAAAAGCATAAAGAAATCCTCCTAAAATCAGTATGATTTACAAGTGCGTATGGCAATAAACGCGGCAGTTTCGCCTTCTTCAGCAAGAATCCTTAGCCACTTTTCTAAAAGAGCCGCCGTTTCCGGGTGAATGGCACGGTTTGCCTTGCCACGGACAAAATAGTCCAGCGGATGCTGATTGGAATAGTTTTCGCCCTGGTAAATTTTGCTGGCTGCAACTCGGTCGCAAAACATTTCCTTCACAAAAACAAGGGGCATTTTCACCGGCGACATCAGATGGGTAACCCGATCATAATCCGTCCAGTATTCAAAATGGTGACGGTTTCGTCCCTTGTGGTGAATCCATGCTCTGGAAAAGCCGTAGGCCTCTCGCTCCCCCTCGTTGGGGCTCTTATTTCCCTTATAGTATTTCACGCCGGCACAGAACTCTGTGGGGCTGTATTTGGAAAGGTCATGCAAAAGACCCCGTCCCAAAATTCCGGCATAATAGCAATGCCGGATTACGGCATGGCGATGCCGTGTCACAGTGGAAAAATGATTCCATAAATTTCCCATGGAAGTGTTCTCCTTGCATAGAACAAGCATTTTGATACAGTAAGCCATATCAAAATGCCATTACTTTTGTTTTTTCAGCATTTCCTTATAGCCGCCGCTACCGTACAGGAGACAGCGGTTAACGCGAGAAATGGTGGCGGAAGATGCCTTCACTTCTGTCATAATCTCATTGAAGGTTTTTCCCTCGTGTAAAAGCCGGGCAACGCTCCAACGCTGTGCCAGGGAATGGAGCTCCGGAATCGTACACAAATCCTCCAGAAATTTCTTACAGTCTTCCTCGGTTTTTAAGGAAATCAGGGCACTGCATAAAGCATCCAGTGCCTCAGGTTGTTTTAGCATAATTTTTCGCCTCAATTTCTAAAAATGTCTGCGAATGGCATCAAAAGCATCCCCGTCGCAGATTTTTTTCGCGTGTTCTTCCAGATATGGCTCTGTTAAGTTGTGTGCCGGGCAGCCGAATTCCAGTAGCTGTGCTTCGGCGGCACGTTTCGTGCAGACCGTTGTGTCATGGGAAAGTGTGAGTATATAGTCCTTCCCCAAAGCAAAAAGACTGCTTCGCACATCGCCGTATTTCCAATTTTTAACGAGTGCACAAAGATCATCAAAGTTTTCAAAACGATAAATCAGAACAGGTCCCCGTACCCGGGGCAGACGGGCGGATTTTACACGGTAACGTACCCGCCGCAATTTGCTCTGTTCATGAAAGGAACCGGTTTCAGGCTTTGTTAGGAAGATAACAAGTCCGTTGTTTTTAAGGGGCATGGCTTCAATGATTACACGCCCTTCTTCAATTTCAAAGTCGGTCTCATGTTCTGCCCTCTGAATTAAATTCCAGAAAAAGTCCTGCACACGGGGCGAGTCTGCCGTAAAAGCTTCAAAGCTTAAACCGTGGAGCAGAAGGTCTTCATGGGTTACTGTAACTTTCAGCTTGTTTAAAGCAATTCGTTCAATTTTCATGGTACATCACCACCTTTTGTTCTATCATATGCAGGATTTGGTTATTCTACCCGTCCTTTTACGAAAACCACCTTTCCCAAAACAGAGAGGTCGTGTGCATCTGCCTTCTGATACACCATATCGGCAAACGCTTCGTTTTCAGGGCGGAGCACCAGCTTGTCGGGGTGGTAGAACACACGCTTGACGGTGGCTTCGCCGTCTACCAGCACAACGGCAATTTCACCGTTTTCTACCTGGGGCTGGCGGCGGACATACACCAAATCGCCGTTATAAATGCGTGCCCCCACCATACTGTCACCCCGGACACGAAGGGCGAAATCCACATGTTCTTCCGGGTCAACCGCCACATGACCGTTGTAGTTTTCCTCTGCCCATATCGGCAGACCGGCGGCAACATCACCCAGAACGGGAATAAAGCGTCCCATGGAAGTGGTGGAGGCGGTTTTGGGCACATCTTCACCCATAAGCCACTGGGGGCTTACGCCGTAACGACGGCAAATCTGATCCAGAACCGGGGCTTTGGGCACATAATGTCCGTTATTATACCGGGAAACCGTGCTGGGCTTTAGTCCCAGATGGGTGGCCAGAGAATAAATAGTATCGCCGTTTTCCTTCATAATTGCATGAAGGCGTTTACCGAATCCGATTTTATCAAAAGCCATGTCCGTCCTCCTTTCTTCTTACCATACAGTATACACGATTATTTTGCAAAAAGCAAGTAAAATATGAATTTCTTTTATGTCCGGTTCAGAATACCGACTTTATAGGAAAACCGGTCGGAGAGATAGATGGCACGCTCAAAAAAGAGAGGGTTACGATTCTCGTCCAGGCTGTTGCCGCACACCTCCAGAAGCGGCGTATCCTTGCGAATGGAAAAAAGAGCTGCTTCCTCTTCTGAGGGACGGCGTGCTGTGATACGCACATCCTGTCCATGTACTACGAGTCCGTAAGAAAACAGAATTTCATAAAGCGAGCCGGTCAGGTTGTGTCTTTCCAGACCGGGACAGAGTGCATGGGGAAGAAAGACCTCTTCAATACCCACCGGGTCATCCCCGGCACTACGCAGACGGCGTAACCGGTAAAACCGTTCATCCCTGCCGCTCCACTCCGGGCTTATGGCTTGCATATCGGTAAAATAAGGGTCAAACCAGAGAATCCGGGTACGGGGAGGAGTGCCCCGGCTTTCCAAAAGGGAAGAAAAGCTCATGATGTTATGCTGCTCAAATTTCGGTTTTGCAACGAAGGTACCCTTGCCTTTTATGCGGTACAAAAGTCCTTCGTTTACAAGCTCTCCCACCGCCTGCCGCACGGTCATTCGCGTTACGCCGGCAAGATCTGAAAGCTGCCGCTCCGAGGGGATTTCCCCTTCCCAGGTTTTTTGCAGAATCCCTTCTGCCAAGAATGCCTTAAGCTGTCGGTAGGCAGGAATGGGGCTGTTTTTATCAACAATCATGATACACACTCCGTAAAAGCTTAATTTCCGCCGCATATCCGGCTTCGTCGTTGGGGGTTTCCAGATAAAAGGGGAGATGGCGAAGGGCAGGGTGATTGATTAAACGGGTCATGGCCGAAAGGCCGATAGAACCCTCTCCGATTTTTTCATGGCGGTCCTTGTGGCTTTCAAAGGGGTTTTTGCTGTCGTTTATGTGAATGGCGCGCAGGCGGTCGAGACCGATAATGCGGTCAAATTCCGCCAGAACGCCGTCCAGATCGTTTACAATGTCATAGCCGGCATCGTGCACATGGCAGGTATCCAGGCAGACGCCAAGCTTATCCGAAAGGGTTACACCGTCAATAATCTGCCGTAGCTCCGTAAACTGTCCGCCCACCTCGGAGCCCTTTCCGGCCATCGTTTCCAGAAGTACCGTGGTTTTCTGCTCCGGGAACAGGACACGGTTTAAAATATCCGTGATCTGGGCGATTCCCACTTCCGTGCCTTGTCCTACATGACTGCCGGGGTGGAAATTGTAAAGACTGCCTGGCAGATATTCCAGCCTTGCGAGATCATCGGTAAAGGTGCGGTAGGCAAAGTCTCGGATGGATGCATCCTTGGAGCAGGCGTTCAATGTATAGGGTGCATGTGCCAGAAGCGGACCGAAGTCGTTTTCACGGCAAAGGGTCATGAGTGCTGCGGCATCGGCAGGGTCCATGGCTTTGGCACTGCCACCCCGCGGATTCCGGGTGAAAAATTGAAATGTGTTGGCGTTTATGGAAAGTGCAGTCTGTCCCATAGCCAGAAAGCCGGCGGAAGCAGACAGATGACAACCGATATAAAACATAGTATCCCTTCCTTTCTACCCGTCCGGATTGCCGGAAAAGCCTTTTTGGACGGACAGGCATTTCTTTTTTATCATTATATCAGTTTTTGTTCCAAAAAAAAACAGTTTTCTTTGATTTCCATAAAAAAGTTTTATTTGTCGCCGTTTTGGGCCTCAAAAGCACCTTTTTTTTACGAATTAAAAGTTTGTCGAAAAAAAACAGAAATATCAGAAAAAAACAGTTGACAACACCACTGTCTTTTTGGTATACTACAAGGTAGTGAATTTTAATCTTACCAAAAAAATAGGAGGTAATTATCATGGCAAGAAAAATGAAAACCATGGACGGTAATAATGCCGCCGCATGGGCATCCTATGCTTTTACCGATGTTGCGGCAATCTATCCGATTACCCCGTCCTCGGTAATGGCAGAAGTTACCGACGAATGGGCGGTAGAGAAAAAGAATAATATGTTCGGACAGCCTGTGAAGGTTGTAGAAATGCAGTCCGAAGCAGGTGCGGCAGGTGCTGTACACGGTTCCTTGGCCGCCGGTGCACTGACCACAACGTACACCGCTTCACAGGGTCTTCTTCTGATGATTCCGAATATGTACAAAATGGCTGGCGAATTACTGCCCTCCGTTATCCACGTTTCGGCACGCTGTGTAGCAAGCCATGCACTGAACATCTTCGGTGATCATTCCGATGTTATGGCCTGCCGTCAGACAGGCTATGCACTGCTTTGCTCCAACAGTCCCCAGGAAGTTATGGACCTCGGTGCAATCGCACACCTTGCAGCCATTAAAGGCAGAGTTCCCTTCCTGCACTTTTTCGATGGTTTCCGTACATCTCACGAAATCGACAAAATTGAAGTCTGGGATACAGAAGACCTGAAGGAAATGGTAGATATGGATGCTGTTCGTGCATTCCGTAACGGTTCCTTAAATCCGGAGCATCCCGTTCTCCGCGGCAGTGCCCAGAACCCGGACATCTTCTTCCAGAACAGAGAAGCATGTAACAAGTTCTATGACAACGTTCCCGCTGTTGTAGAAGAATATATGAATAAGGTTAACGCCAAAATCGGCACAAACTACGGCCTTGTAAACTACTACGGTGCACCTGATGCAGAAAAGGTTATTGTTGCAATGGGTTCTATCTGTGATACCATTGAAGAAACCATCGATTACCTCACCGCAAAGGGCGAAAAGGTTGGTCTTATCAAGATTCGCCTGTACCGTCCCTTCCCGGTAGACGCATTCCTCAAAGCTCTGCCTGCAACCTGCAAGAAGATTGCGGTACTGGACAGAACAAAGGAACCCGGCTCCATCGGTGAACCGCTGTACCTGGATGTGTGTGCTTGCTTTACAGGAAAGGCAGATGCACCCACAATCATCGGCGGCAGATATGGTCTCGGCTCCAAGGATACCATTCCTGCCGATATCATTGCGACCTATAAAAACCTTGATGCCAAAGAACCGGTCCGCGGCTTTACACTGGCAATTACAGACGATGTAACGAATCTGTCTCTCCCCAGAGAAGAAAATCCGGACACATCGGCTGCCGGCAACACAGCATGTAAGTTCTGGGGTCTCGGCTCTGACGGTACAGTAGGTGCAAACAAGAACTCCATTAAGATTATCGGTGACCATACCGATTTATATGCACAGGCATACTTCTCCTATGACTCGAAGAAGAGCGGCGGTATCACCGTTTCTCACCTTCGCTTCGGTGAAAAGCCGATTAAGTCCACCTACCTTATCAATAAGGCAAACTTTGTCGCCTGTCACAATCCGTCCTATGTGGACAAGTATGACATGGTACAGGACCTCGTTCCCGGCGGTAAGTTCCTTCTGAACTGTGCATGGGACGTAAACGAGCTTTCCGACCGTCTGCCCGCAAAGATGAAGCGGTATATCGCAGAGAACAACATTTCTCTCTATACTATTGATGCGATCGGTATTGCAAAAGAGTTGGGTCTCGGCAACAAGACCTCTATCGTTTTGCAGTCTGCATTCTTTAAGCTCGCTAACGTTATTCCCTTCCAAGATGCAGTCGGCTATATGCGTGACGCTGTTGTTCGTTCCTTCTCCTCCAAGGGTGAAAAAATTGTAAGCATGAACCATGCCGCTATCGAAGAAGGCGAAAAGAATATTAAAGAGATTGCAGTTCCGGCAGATTGGAAGAACGCTGAAGATGCACCGAAGGCAAATGCAGATGTGCCGTCCTTCGTAAAGAACATCTTAAAGCCTTGCGAAAAACAGGCTGGCGACCAGATTCCGGTATCTACCTTCGTTGAATATGTTGACGGTCACCTTCCCCAGGGTACTGCCGCATACGAAAAGCGTGGTATTGCAGTTGACGTTCCTGAGTGGATTCCCGAAAACTGTATCCAGTGTAACCAGTGTGCACTTGTTTGTCCGCATGCTGCTATCCGTCCCGTTGTTATGAATGCTGACGAAGTAGCCGCAGCACCCGAGAACATGAAGCACAAGAAGATGAACGGCAAAGACCTCGGTCAGTACGAATTCGGTATTGCAGTTACGGTTATGGACTGCTCCGGCTGTGGTAACTGTGCCAAGGTATGTCCTGCGAAGGAAAAGGCTCTCGTTATGAAGCCCATCGACTCTCAGCGTGACCAGCAGGCATGCTTCGACTATGCCGTAACAAAGGTTGCAGATAAGGAAGAGCTTCTCACAGCCCCCATGAACGTAAAGAATTCCCAGTTCCACCAGCCGCTCCTCGAGTTCTCCGGAGCTTGTGCAGGCTGTGGTGAAACACCGTATGCAAAGCTGGTAACCCAGATTTGCGGCGACAGAGCTTATATCTCTAACGCTACCGGCTGTTCCTCTATCTGGGGCGGCAGTGCACCTTCCACACCGTATACAACTAACAAGAAGGGTCACGGTCCGGCATGGGCAAACTCCCTCTTTGAAGACAATGCAGAACACGGTCTCGGTATGGCAGTTGGTGCAAAGCAGATTCGAGACAGACTCCGCGAACAGATTGCAGCCCTTCCATGTGAAACGGTAAAGGCAGCTGCAGCAGAATGGAATGCAACGTACGAAGACGGCGAAAAGAATGCTAAGGCAACAGAGGCACTGGTTGCGGCTCTGGAAGCTTGCGGCAGTGTAGAAGCGAAGGCTGTACTTGAATTTAAAGAATTCCTGTCCAAGAAAGCGGTCTGGATTTTCGGCGGCGATGGTTGGGCATACGATATCGGTTACGGCGGTTTGGACCACGTTCTGGCATCCGGTGAAGATGTAAACGTTCTGGTATTCGATACAGAAGTTTACTCCAATACCGGCGGTCAGGCTTCCAAGTCCACACCTACCGGTGCTGTTGCACAGTTTGCGGCAGGCGGTAAGCCGATCAAGAAGAAGAACCTTGCAGAAATGGCAATGAGCTACGGCTATGTATACGTAGCACAGGTAGCCCTCGGCTATGACATGAACCAGACTGTAAAAGCAATCCGTGAGGCTGTAAGCTACAACGGCCCGTCCATCATCATCGCCTATGCACCGTGTATCAACCACGGTATCAAGGGCGGCATGACCGACACACAGAAGATTATCAAAAACGCAGTTCTGGCGGGTTACTGGCATACCTTCCGCTTTGACCCGAGACTGAAGGAAGAGGGTAAGAATCCGTTCAATATGGATTCCAAGGCGCCCGACGCTTCCTACAGAGACTTCATCATGAATGAGGTCCGTTACAGCTCTCTGGCACGTAAGTTCCCGGAAAGAGCCGAAGAGCTTTTCCAGGAAGCTGAAAAGCAGGCAAAGGAAAAATACGAACACTGGACGAAGTTCGGAAAACTGTTTGAATAATCCGAAGTACTATACAAAGCGGCACTTTTTTGTGCCGCTTTGTTTCTTTAACGATCGGTTAATGCCGGTCGTTTTTTATTGCCATACGAAGAGTAAATATGGGAGGAAGACGATGAAAAAGTGAATCAATTTAAAAAACTGTGTGAAAGTCACAGTGGTCAGCATACTGACAAAGTCAGCGGGCTGACCCCTGTTGTACGTAGGGTTATTTATTCTTTTGGACAAATAATATGGGAGCTATTTTTCCCAATCCAATACTTCCCAATCTCTCGGGGGATCGCCCAGGTCAGGAATATCCATGGGCACGCCGCCGGCAAGAGCAGACTGATGTGCAATCAGACCGGGAATGTTATACCGTGCCACCGCCCAGATGTTGGTGGGAGAGAGATTTCCGGTGGCGTAGGCACGGCAGAAATCATCAATCAGGAAGTGATGCGTGCCGTTATGTCCGTTTTCAATCTCTGCGAATTCCTTCGGCAGACGTGCCGTAGGCTGAATGGGTGAAGTTTCAAAGAAGCCCATGGTATCCGCAATGGCTTGGGCGGCTTTTCCGTAGTCCTCCCGGATAAGTGCTGTGACGGAAGGCGGTTGCAGTGCCTCTGTTACATCCTCCATAATGACCTTGCCGGGTCTTTCCGGATCCCAATGGGTCTGGTGGTGGTGAGCAACGGAAAATTCGTAGCCGCCGTCTGTACCATAGAACTGCGTAATGTATGTTTCCGGGCTCATCCAGCCAACACAACGGTTTTCAGAGATTCGGGCAACACCGCCGTTGGAAAGTTGCAAGAGCATGGTGGTATTGGAAAATGGGTTGTTGTACAAATTCTGCCCCTCGGTGCCGTATATGTCTGTGCGAGGACTTCCGGCGAAGCCAAAAGCGGTCACGCGGGTGGCATATACGCCCGGCATAGCACTGAGCACCATGGAGGTGGAGTGGCTGGGATAAAACATGGGCGGAATACCGGCGTATTTTTTCCAGTCCGCACCGCCGGAGCTCTTAAAGCTTTCTTCCATGTTCCGAATATCGTGATTATACTGTGCTTCGCCAAAAACAAACTGTCCGAAGGTCCCTTTTGCAAATTCCTTACGGCAATGAATTGCAGGGGCACGGTAAAAGCCTGTTTCGCCCATGGAATAGGTCAGACGTGTTTCCCGCACCAGGGCTTCGATTTCTCGGATTTCATCCACGGAAATGGCACAGGGGACAGCGCTGTATACGTGCTTGCCGGCACGAAGAGCCTCAATAACCATTTTGCCGTGGGCAAAACGCTGGGTGAAGATGGCTATCGCATTTACCTCATCGGAGGCCAGTGCCTTTTCAAAGCTTTCCATGCGTTCAACGCCGAATCTTTCCGCATAGTCTTCCTCCCGGTCTTTTTTCAGGTCACATACATATACCTTTTCCACCACTGGATGGGCTTTAAAAAGAGGTACAAAAAATTTCGAGAACCGGCCGCAACCGATTACGGCAATTTTCATTTTTTCTTTCATGATTTTTCTCCTTTCTCAAACTGGTCAAGGCTCAGCTGCCAATCTTTCTTTTTGCGGAAGGGACGGATGAAGGAGCGAGTCAGAAGCCCCTTTTCTTCCAGATGAATGTAACAGGCACGGTCACAGGCCCTGCCGCAGATGGATGTACGGTAAAAATGCTTAGCAGGAGGATAAAAATAAATATTATCCAGGATTCTTTTGGCTTCTTCCGTATCAAATTCCGCTGTTCCTTTGATAATTTCCATTTTCGTTTTCAAATCAAAGTCCGAAAAGGCTTCCGGCGGCATAAAAGGATTTTTACTGCCGCAGGCACCGTTGTAGTAAACGGCACAGCGCCAGGAGTTGGTTTCGCCGTTTTCATCGATTGCCCGACCGGGACAGCCTTCAATGCAGGCGTTGCACCCGTCGCAAAGCTTGCCGGTAAAGAGGGGAGAGGCTTCCAGCTCCATATCCGTGAGGATAAAGCAAACACGGATAAAGGGGCCGAATTCCGGTGTCAGCAGGCTATGGATTTTACTTTCCTCGCCAAAGCCGCACTGTACAGCACAGCGTAGAAAATCCAGCTGGGGCTCAGCCTTGACACCGCGGAAAACATCCGTATAATCCACTTCCGGATTGGTTTCGTCCTCTTCCTCCATAATCAGGGGACTGTATCGCTGGGGTACGGCCGTACAGCCATTTTCTTCAATGAGATTGGAAATCCGAAGGAGAGCCATAGGCATAACCGTTTCCTCTAAATTTTCCACACCCATGGTTGTATACTGATAATAGGTTGTACCTTCTTCTACGCCGCGATAAATACCCCGAAGAACCCGGAAGCCAAGCCCGATAACGGTTTTTGTTTCCGGGAAAATCCGGAAAATCGGATCATCCTTCGCAAAACGGTCGGCAGGGGCGAAGCCGACTAAATCGGCGTCTAACTTTTTTGCGAGTGCAATAATCTGTTCTCTCATAGTAGGTCAGCCTCCTT
This sequence comes from Oscillospiraceae bacterium, assembly GCA_015068765.1. GTDB lineage: Bacteria > Bacillota > Clostridia > UMGS1883 > UMGS1540 > SIG447. The sequence continues at coordinate 21,826 of SVJY01000015.1, read as the reverse complement.
TAAATGGTTGTAGCATACGGTTTCACAGCTTTTGCCACAAAGACAGGCTACATAGCCGAAATGGGTCTGCGGCAGGAAGGAGAGGTGGGGATACAGTGCTTGTGCACTTTCTGCGTCAAACCGTTTTTCGCCATTTATAATCTGTTCCCGTTCCGGATGGTCCTGTAGGAAATCTTCCTTCATAAAGGGATTAGATTTATGGGCACCCCGGTAATAGACACTGCACTGCCATGTATCCACGCCGTCCGCCCCGATAGCCTTTCCGGGACAGGCAGAGCGGCACTTACCGCAACCGTCGCACAGATTGCCTGTAAAAGGTGCGTCGCATTCCAGGGGCATATCGGTGATAATAAATACATACCGCATAAAGGGGCCGTATTTGGGAGCAAGAATTTTTCCGTGCAAGCCCGGAGCACCGAGACCGCATACGGTAGCCGCTTTATTGTAGTCAATAATGACATCCGGTGCCGGTTTTCCTTCCTCGACGGGAGAAGCAAACTGTAGCTCATAAATCCGGCTGACCTCAGGGTTCGTGCTCTTATCGCCTTTAACCCGGAAACCGGGGATACTTCTCTGGAGACAGGCATCGTAGCCGGCATTCTCAATCATGCAGCCCATTTTAAACAGAAAAATCTCTGCGAAGCTTTCATCCGTATATTTTACGCCTAAATTGGTATAGTTAAAATATTGCCGCTTTTCTTCTAAGGTCTTAAAAAGCCCTCGGGGTACAGGCAACCCGAACCCGATAATGCACTTGGCATTTGGCAGAATTTCCAGAGGATTATGCTGGGGATTGTCACCGATAAAATGGGAAATATCGCCGATTCCGCAAACGCCTGCACCGAGAGAAAGGGCCTTTTCTTTAATTTCCTTTGCTGAGAGCATCAAAATCAATCCTTTCTGTATTTTCCTTGGTTGTGTCACTGTTTTCTACCACGAAGAGCAAAGCGTCCGGGGAAACGGACACATGGTGCCATGTGCTTTGCCGAATATTATATAATTTACAGGGCTCCATGGGCGTTTTGGTCAGCACACCGTCGTAGGTATAAATCGTAGCATCGCCCCTGAGTAGGACAAAGGCCTCGTCCGTTTTCAGATGCCGCTTCATTTCTGTCAGCACATCATACTGTGCAGAATATGTAATAAATGCCGCCTTCCAGCCTTCGCATAGAATTTTCGTGGAAAAACCACTGTCCGTACTTTCAAAAATATCGATCATCTGTCCATCTTCCACGCTTTCATTTCGTGTCGTAGCGGTGCGACGAACCGACCCTCCATACAGCCGCCTTTTTTCTCCAGCATACTGACGCAGGCACGGATACAGCCGCCGCATTTTGCCATGTTATAGCCGACCCAGCTTGGGAAGTATTTTTCCAGTGCTGTATACACCTTCATAACCTCCTGCTCGTTGGCAACATCGGTTACCCCCTCCAGAAGGTCAAGCATTCCGTCTTCATTTTTGTCGAAAACCTCTTTGGGCACAAAGGGGTTATAATATCTGCCGCCATGGGTGTAAAATGCATAGCAACGCCACATATCAATATCGCCCCATTCGATTTTCTTCCCTTCGATTTCCACCGATACGCTTTTACCGGACTTCATATCCGGAATACAGCCACCGGGACATTCCCGCACACAGGCACCGCATTTGCGGCAAAGGGGAGGGCCATCGTAGATCGGATCGTATTCCAGCTCCGCATCCGTAAAAATGAATGCTACACGCTGGAGAGGACCAAATTCCGGGGTCAGCAGCATTTTACTCCAACCGATTTCGCCCAGACCGCAAGCAACCGCCGCCAGACGGAACTGAAACTGTAGGTCCGGGGGCATTTTGCCTTCTTCCGCGGCACGGGTAAACTGCACACTGCGGTGATGGGCCGTTTTGCCCTTGGCGTGCTTACTGATTTCAATTTGTTCCTCCGGCGAAAGGGTGTTGCCCGGAGAACCGTCCATGTCAGACACAACGCCTCTGGCACCAGTATTCCGATATACAAAGGCTTCGTACCCTTCATCTTCGATTATCTTTCCCACATGGTATAAGACGGCCGGGGCATAAATTTCATTGATACCGCCGTAGGCCATGGATGGGTACTGGTAAAACTGGGTTCCCTCTTCAATACCCCGTTGTACGCCTCTGGGGATACGGAAAGCAAGGGCTATACAGCTCTTTGCCTCCGGGAACAGGAACTGGGGATTCATTTCGTCCGGTGCACCGTCGAAACGGGACATGGGACCGATACCGCATTTGTCTGCACCTGCCTCCAGTGCGGCATCCTTAATCATTTGACTCGTCAGCATATACTTCCTCCAATCTAATCAAAGCTTCATCGGCTTCATATATAAGCGTACCATCTTGTACAGTCGCTTTTATTTTACTGTTCTCCAGAACATAGGGATATAAGCTTTTGGCATGATTCGGCTCTAAAAGGGTGGGCAGATTGCCGGAAAAGCTCTTTTTGTCTATATAGGCACGAAGAATCCGCACTGGGTTTTCATGCACGCGGGTAGCAAGCTTCATGGCGGGGACAAGCCCCTCAAAGCGGTGCACATCCTCAGGACGGATAAATCCGGTGTGGGAAACAAAATGCCTGTGATTTTCCGGCTCTCGGAGCCAGCTGTGACAAATACCGTCAAACTGATATCCATTATCCAAGGCGGCGATTTCACGCTCATGTGCCACAAGATTGTCATGGAAGGTGTGGGCAGAGCAGTCGTTGAGGCAACCGCTGTTTGCCAGAAGATACATTTCCTTTCCGTTTTGGTCACACCAACGCCGAAGGGCATGGAGTGCGGTAAAATCCCTGTTTTTTTCCCGTTGCACATAGAAGCTGTCAAAAAACGCTGCTACATACGCCATGCCGTGCGGTGTGCCGATGCCCATGTTCACGGAGGCACGCACATCGAGCGTGGGGAAATTTTGCTTAATGAATTTTCCGATCAGGGGTGAGGTGGTGGTTACGGCACGAAGACCGAAATGGGAGCCGATATAATCCACAGTAGCCCCGATTTCAGAGAAAAACGAACGGGACTGGGCACGGCTGCCATAGCAGTTGGCATTAAAAAGTAAATTGAGTGGTATGCCGGCTTTGGCAAGCAAGGAAAGGACTTCCGTCTGCCGGGCCTGTGCCTCCCATGGCGTAAGGCCTGCCTGCCTGGTTTGGTCGTTCCGACCGCTGGGAAAAGTGCCCCAGGAAAAATACACCTCGGAGATCGAGTCCTTCCTGGAAATAATTTCTTGCGGAAAGGAAGCATCCGCTTCGGTGCCAAGACCTACGGAAAAACGCATACAATACACCTCCTGACATAAGTATAACAAATACAATTCCGCAAATATATATAACTACAAACAGAAAAACATAACAAAACAAATTTCCGGAGGCAGATAGGGCGAACGAGTATTATGATCATTTACGCCGGGACGCTTGCAAAAATTCATTTTTTCTTGACAAGAGGGTTGAAGTATGGTAAAATAATAACGATACAGAGATTTGGAGACGTATCAAAATAAACAAGGTTTATTTTGGTGCGTCTTTTTTTGTTTGTCAAGGAAAAAGGAGGATGGAAAGTCATGTATGATGTGGCAATAATCGGTGCAGGCGTAGTCGGTGCAATGATTGCGAGAACGTTGGCCCGATACGAAGTGAAAATCTGCATACTGGAAAAAGAAAACGATGTGGCAACAGGTGCCACGAAAGCGAATTCTGCGATCGTGCACGCCGGCTTTGATGCAGAAAGCGGCACCTTAAAAGCAAAGCTGAATGTTAAAGGTGCGCAAATGATGAAAAAAGTCACCGAGGAGCTGGGTGTAAAATATAGAAACAACGGTTCGCTGGTTATTGGGTTTGATGAAGAGGACAGAAAGAGAATAGAACAGCTTTTTGTAAGAGGACAAAAAAACGGCGTAGAGGGATTGGCAATTTTGGAAAAGGAAGAGCTAAAAAGGTTGGAGCCGAATATATCGGAGAATGTTGTCTGTGCGTTACATGCCCCAACCGGTGCAATCGTCTGTCCGTATACGCTTGCAATCGCGGCGGTGGGGAATGCAATGGATAACGGTGCAGACCTCAAGACCGGATTTGCGGTTTGCAAAATAGAAAAAGCGGAGGATTGTTACGAAATATACGCGGAAAGAGAAAGGATAAAAGCAAAGGTTATCGTGAATGCGGCCGGACTGTACGCAGACGAAATCGCAAAAATGGTTGGAGACAATTCCTTTACGATTACACCCCGCAGAGGGGAATACATACTTCTGGATAAAACCTGCGGAGACCTGGTATCCCATACCGTATTCAGAACGCCGTCGAAGCTGGGAAAGGGCATTTTGGTTTCACCTACGGTTGACGGCAATTTGCTCACGGGACCTACCTCTGTTGATATAAAAGATAAAGAAGAAAAGTGCACAACCGAAGAAGGCTTTGCACAAATTATAAAAGAAGCAAATGAAAATGTAAAAGGGATTTTGTACGGGCAAACCGTCACCTCTTTTTGCGGCCTGCGGGCGACAGGTGATTCGGGGGATTTTATCATAAACGCACCAAAGCCCGGCTTTATCAACGTAGCAGGAATCGAGTCGCCGGGGCTGTCCGCATCACCGGCTATAGCGGAAATGGTGAAGGAATTGGTAGAGAAGCAGGGCGTTGTTTTACGGGAAAAAGCAGAGTACAACCCCGTCAGAAGGGCGATGCATCGTTTTGGGGTTGCGGATATGGCCGAAAAGAATGCAATGATAAAAAAAGACAGGGCCTTTGGCAGAATTATCTGCAGATGCGAGGGGATTACAGAGGGGGAGATTTTAGAGGCAATCCGCACGAATCCCAAGCCCTCGGATTTGGACGGCGTAAAACGCAGGACAAGGACACAAATGGGAAGATGCCAGGGCGGCTTCTGTACGCCGTATATCATCAAACTTTTGGCAAAAGAGCTGGGCATTGAAGCGGAGGAAGTTACCAAATGCGGCGGCGCATCAAAGCTGCTTGCCGGAAAAACCAAGGAGGAAATACAGGCATGAAAGATTTGGTCATCATCGGCGGCGGCCCGGCAGGCATGAGTGCCGCAATCCGTGCCTACAACCGGGGCGTTCGCGATATACTGATTTTAGAACGTGACAGTGCTCTGGGTGGTATTCTGCAGCAGTGCATTCATGACGGCTTCGGGCTGCACAAATTTGGCGAAGGGCTGACAGGACCGGAATATGCGGCAAGATATGAAGAGCAAGTGAAAGCACTTGGCATAGCGTATAAGCTAAGCACCATGGTGCTGGATATAACGGAAGATAAAGTGATCACAGCAACAAACAGCGAGGAAGGCATTTTTCAGATAAAAGCCCGTGCCGTTATTTTGGCGATGGGGTGCAGAGAACGGTCTAAGGGTGCCTTAAACATCCCCGGCACACGCCCGGCAGGGATTTACAGTGCAGGCACTGCACAAAAGCTTGTCAATTTAGAGGGATACATGCCCGGAAAAAGTGTAGTAATCTTAGGCTCGGGCGACATTGGTCTCATTATGGCACGCCGCATGACAATGGAAGGGGCAAAGGTCAAGGCTGTATGCGAGCTTATGCCATATTCCGGGGGACTGGCTAGAAATATCGAACAATGCCTAAATGACTTCGACATTCCCTTAAAGCTTAGCCATACCGTTGTGCAAATCCACGGAAGAGAGCGAGTGGAAGGGGTGACGGTTATGAAAGTCGATACAGACAGAAAGCCGATTGTGGGGACGGAAGATTATATAGAATGTGATACGTTGCTCCTGTCTGTCGGTCTCATTCCGGAAAATGAGCTTTCCAAATCGGCAAATATCCTTCTCGACAAAACAACTGCCGGTGCCGTTGTGGACCAGGACAGACACACCTCCTGCGAAGGAATCTTTGCCTGTGGCAACGTTTTGCATGTACATGATTTAGTGGATTATGTATCGGAAGAAGCAGAGATTGCAGGGGAGAGTGCGGCGGCGTATCTTCAAAACAGAAACGGAGAAAACATAAATATTCAAATCAAAACAGACGGGAAAATAAGATATACCGTACCCCAGCGGATTACAAAACGGAAAGATATTACTGTATATTTCCGGGTTTCGGCGGTTTTCCGCAACGCAAAAATATGTGTATATGAAGGTGAAAGCCTTGTGTTTTTTAAGAAGAAAGTAAAGCTTGCACCGGGTGAAATGGAAAGCATTTCGCTTTCCGAGAGCCTTTTAAAAGACGGAAAAGACCTGTATTTTACAGTGGAGGAGGCGAAGGTATGAAAAAGGAATTAACCTGCATTATCTGTCCGATCGGCTGTCACCTAATCGCTGAATTTGAAAATGAGACAGTTTTATCCGTTGCAGGCAACAGCTGTATACGTGGAAAGGCGTATGCTGAAAAGGAATGCATCGCCCCCGTGCGTACAATTACCACGACCGTTCGCACCGGGAGCGGTGAGCTTGTACCGGTAAAAACGGAAAAACCGATCGCAAAAGAAAAAATAAAAGAGGCAATGCAAATCATAAATAAAAGTGAGCCCCACTTGCCAATTTTCCTTGGGGATGTTATAATAAAAGACGTATTCGGCAGTGCGGTCGTCGCAACGAAAACGGTAGGAGGATCATATGGAGAAAAGTAAAATTATTGCGGCAACAAGAAGCAACGAAGAGCTTTTGATTGCGGCAAAGTCAAAAGCGGAAATCATCTTTATGCTTGCTCCCAATATTGCGGACATAAAAGAGCAGGCTGAGCTTGTCCATAAGGCGGGAAAAAAGTTTTTTATACACCTCGATCTTGCCGAAGGAATCGGGAAGGATGCGTATGGCATTCGTTTTGCAAAGGAACAGGGAATAGACGGGATCATCAGTACGCGGACAAATATTATTAAAATGGCAAGAAAAGAAGGGGTTTTTACTGTTCAGCGTTTTTTTATTGTAGACACACATTCCATTGATACCACGATCGAATCCGCAAAGGCATCCAAGGCGGATATGATTGAAATTATGCCGGCAACGGTTTATAAGGTTGTCAAAAAGCTTAAAAGCGAGCTGGAAATGCCCATTGTTTTAGGAGGTCTGCTGGAAACGGAGGCAGAGGTTTTAGAAGCACTCTCCGGCGGTGCGACGGCGATTTCAACCGGGAAAAGAGAGCTTTGGTTATAAGCAGGCATACAATGTATTCTGTGATAATTTTGGACAAAAAGCCGGTGCGGATAAGCGTATTTTTTATCGAAAAAAATCATTGAAAAACCTTGCCGATCATGCTATAATATTATATGATAAATTTTTACATAAATAGGTGAAAGGAATGAAAAGCATGAAGAGAAAAGGAATGGTGGCCTTCGTTGTCGTGTTTACGATGCTGCTTATGGCATCCATGCCGATTATGGCGGCAGGGGCCGAGAATTGTTGTGAAATTGGCGGGGTGCCCTTCCCGACATTGCAGGCGGCAGTGGATGCAGTGGAAACAGAGGCTACAATCGTACTGACGGCTGACTTTGCACAAACGGAATCCGTTAAAATTACAGGGGGCAAGGTGATTACGCTTGATCTTGCAGGGCATACCATCACCGGCACAGATACAACGACAAAGAATTTCGGATTGATCGATAATGTTAAGAGCACCCTTACCGTTATGGATAGTGGTGACGACGGTGCCATAACACTGACTGCAACCACAGACAATGATTGGAACAGATATTCCGCAGTCCTTTCCAACACACAGGGCACACTTACAGTAAAAAGCGGTACAATCCGGCACTTAGGCGGCACGGATATGGCGTACGGGATTGACAGCCTTACAAACGGCACCATTGGCGATGCAACGCTTTTGGTAGAAGGCGGCACGATTGACTCGGTATACCGTGGCATCCGTCAGTTTGCGAACTCCACCACCTGCACAAACAAGCTTACCATTACGGGCGGTAAGATTTCCGGCAACAACAAGGCAGTATGGCTGCACAGCTCAAATAAATATGCCAACAAGGGTGTCCTTGAAATTCGGGACGATGCAGTTGTGGGTGATGTGTATGTATGGGCAGACACCGGTGCGGATGGTTCGGAACTTACGCTGACGGCAGAGGCTGAATGTGTTACGCAAATGATTAACGGTCTGCCGCAAAACTATATGATTCTTCAGGCTGACGGCGTATACGGCATTGTGGAAACAGCTAAGATTACGCTCTCGGATACTGCGGTATCCCTAAGCAAGATGACAGGACCGGCCGTTTTGGTGTTGGCAAGCTATCAGAACGACGTGCTTGTAGATATCGAGATGATTCCCGTCACAGGAGATATTAGTCAAACAATTTCGGAAACAGGACTTACGCTGGAAGGGGCAGATTGGGCAGCCGCATTTTTGTGGGAGGATATTCTGACAATGAAGCCCGTTTGTCGTGAAATGGCTATTTCATTAAGCTAAAAGTGATAGTATAGAAACCGTTACTGTGGTAATTTTCCTTTCCTAGGAGGATTACCGCAGTTTTTTTGTATAGCAAAAACCGCCGCCCGGGGGCTTTGAAGCGGCTTTCGCCTCGCCTGCACCGGATGCGTCCGATGGGTTCTGAAAATGTGCCGGAAAAAAGGAAAAAACATTGACTTTCGTTGAAATATTTGGTATACTGCATTATAGTAAATGCAAAAAGCACCTTGCATTTTGCATTTAATTAACTTAGGGGGGTTTATGAAATTGAAATGCAGAAAACTGACAGCCGCTCGTTACCCTTACAATGCTGTTTACGCTTATGCCCATGACGGCGTGGGCATTATACGATTACTCGGTGGCGATCGGCAACAAAAATTTGTACACAGGCAGTAGTTTGCCTGCGTCCGATGGCGATGTGGCGTGGTATACGAACGGAGCAAACGGCACGGACGGCGAAGTAACATCGGTGAATCCCGGCGATGGGGCATGGAACGCCAAGCTTTCCTATTCGTCCGAAACCGGATACACCCTCACTCTGCATGGGCTGAACCTGACCGACACCGATGCAACGGACGGCATCTGTGTGGGACATGCTGACATAAAGCTGGAGCTGATCGGTGCGAATACTGTCACGGTAGCCGATAAAAACAACGGCGACAGTAACGGTATTTTTACTGGCAAAGATCTGACCATTGCTGGTACCGGTACGCTGGACGTTGTCAGCGGCAGAGTAGATGGAGGTTATGAAAGCTACGGTATCTCTGCTTCTGGTGACATTCATATCACAGGTGGCACGGTAACCGCAGAGGGATACACGAATGCTTTCAAAACGGTACCGACGATTGCGCAGGGCTTTAGCGTTTATGCAGGTGATGACGAAAACGCAGGCACGTGGGATAAGACTACTGCTCTTACTACATACAAATACGTCAAGATCGAGCCTGTTGTCCCGCACAGCCACCCCATTTGCGGTGAAACGCATACCGACATCGGCGGCCACATAGGCGAGTGTGCGGATGTTGAATGGACAGCGTGGGACGGCAGCAAAACACTGACAGACGGTAATTATTATTTTGCGGACAATGTACAAACTACATCAATCATCAAAATCAATGGGGAAGTGAATATATGCTTAAACGGTAGGGTGATTGAATACACCGGAACGACAACAGGCAGCGTTTTCCGTGTGGAAGAAGGCGGAACGCTCAACCTTTGCGATTGTCAAAGCACCGAGCATAAATTCACACCAGACGAAAACGGGAAATGGGTGCTTGATGAAGAAAATGGTACAGAAACCTTAAATGGCGGCATTATCACGGGCGGAAACGCCAATGACGGCTGCGGTATCTGTGTTTACGGAACACTGAATCAGCATGGCGGACATATTGTCGGCAACGGTACGGATTATTTCGCTTGTCGAGGTGCAGGTGTTTATGTGGATGGTGATACCGATGAACCGGCATTATATAACCTTTACGGCGGTTCTGTTACGGGAAATCTGAATGAGGACAGTTCCGGCGGCGGAATTTATTTTAATCGCGGTAATTTGCTGCATATAAGCGGCGGTACAATCACAGGGAACACCGATAACTTTTACAAGAGCGGTATAGTAGTAAGCGGGAAACTGAATTTATCCGGTGCACCAAATATCAGCGAAAACGGAGAGACAGATATATATTTCACATATGATCATAATAAAGCAGTTTTGTCAGCACCGCTTGTAATTACTACTCCTATTAATGTAAATAAGGAATATGACGAAGGCGTTTTTGCGGAAGCTGATGGAACGACCCTTACGGACCTTGCGGAATACAAGAGCAATTTTAGATGTGCAGATGATACTTGTTTTATTGAAATGCAGGCAGATACCGGTGCGCTGAAGTTTACACAAAAGAGAATTGTGTAGCAGCCTGCCGCACCCGACTATGCAGTAAAATTAAATTTTGAAGATAATGCTGCGTATCAGTGGTATGAATATGAAAAGATGGAGTATGCGGTGGTAGATGCGTCTGCGAACAGTCAGCAGATCGAAGCAGCTTACAGTGATTCTGTGCGATATGCCGAAGGCAAATGGACGGCGGACTGGGGCGAAAGAGGCCATGGATATATTAGAGTAGGTGTAAAGAAAGGGGATATTATAGCCGTTAAGTTTGATGCTCCTTTTGCGGGGATTGTAGATGATGGTATTAGAACATTTGTTTATGACAGCACCTCCGACATATATAGCTACGAGGCTGAAAGTGACAGCGATTGGTTTTATCTGTATTTTAGGGATGAAAATAAAAGCCCGTATTCCTGCACCATTACGATTACACGTCCTGTTCCCGTAAACGAGCTTAGCGGCCGAGAAGGTGCATCATTGCTGACGGCTTCTGCCGGAGCAGAAGATTTGACACAAGGCAAGCTATATGCCTGCCATGTTTCCTATACCGACAACAGCTTGGAATTTGTTTCTAATATTGTCAAATACGTTAAAGACATTCAGCAAAAACCGACAACGCCTGCGGCAGTGAATGAAACCATTAAAAATAAGGCTGACGGTAAAATCGAGGGCGTTTCCACAGATATGGAATACAAAAAGCAGGGGGATACAAGCTATACGTTCGTTTCAGACACAAGCATTGAAGGACTTGAAGCAGGTACATATCTTGTAAGATATAAGGAAACGGAAACACACAATGCGAGCGAAGATACAGAGCATGTAATCGAATCCGGCAAAACCATTTCGGTAACATTTGATATGGGCGGACAGGGGACAGGGGCTGCCGAGCAAGCAGGAAAAGCCTATGGTGATAAGATAACTGCACCTACCGCTCCTACTGACGATGATTGTAAATTTATAGGCTGGTACAAGGAAAACACCTTCATAAATGAATGGGATTTTACCAATGGCACACTCGCGGATGATACTATACTTTACGCAAAATGGCAGGACAAGAAGTCGGTTGCAATCAATGAAGCTGTGCAGACATATTATTACAATGGTGCCGAAAAAGCCTTTGTAGTTTCAGGGACAGATGCTACTCTTACCGGTTTTGACATTCAGTATAAAATAGACGGTACTTATGGTACGGTAAAGCCGACAGACTTTGGCAGCTATGATGTAAAAATTACAAGAACGTATGATGACGAATACAAGGCATATGCAAAAGAAATTATCGGCGGTCTTGTGATCGCACAGTCGGGTACTGCATTTGCGGATAAGCAGGTATTAAAGGACGGCACACCGGAAACGACCTTTACTTACGGCGATACAATTACAGTAAAGATTAAACCGCAGGCAACAGGTCAGGCGGCAGCAATGACGCTTATGTCTCTTTCCGCACCTGAGGCAAATCAGATGGCACTTTATTATAACGGCACACAGGTGTCGGATGCCGTCAGTGCCGATGACGAAGGCTATTATACCATGACCCTCGATACAACAAGCAACTCGCTTCCTGCCGGCAATGTTAATCTTACGGCAGAATATGCAGGCAATGACAATATGACCGGCTACGCAGAGCAGATAACACTTACACTTGACAAAGCGACTTCAAGCGTTACTGCACCTGTACCCATTGAAAATCTTGTATATAACAAAAACGAACAAACGCTTATAAATGCGGCAACAAATGTTGCCGGCGGAACTGTTCAATATAAGCTTGACGGCGGAGAATACAGTATAGAGCTTCCCGGGGCAACAAATGCAGGAACCTATACAGTGTATTATAAAGTATTCGGTGACAGTTATCATGACAATACGCTTGAAGATAGTGTTTCTGTTACAATTCTTCCGAAAAAAATCAATCCGTCCATTACGCTTGCGGCGCCTGTTCCAAACGAAACGCCGGTAACAAGCATTGAAACAGAAGAATACATAGCAGACATTACTTGGTCGCCGGCGGCTTCGGATACATTTAAATATAATACAGTGTATACTGCTACGGTAACGGTTACACCGAAAACAAATTACACCCTTGAAGGCATTGGTGAAAATGGTTATACCGTAGAAGGAGCTACTGTCATAAACGAAGCGAATGCAGGGGATATTACGGCAAAGTTTGAAAAGACCGGTCCAAGACCCGGCGGCGGCAGCACAACAAGCTACTATACCGTTACATTTAACACAGACGGCGGTAGCAAGGTTGACGGCCAGACTCTGAAGAAAAATACAACGGTAACAGAGCCCGTAAAACCCACAAAGGAAGGATACACCTTTGAAGGCTGGTACACGGATAAAGGCATAGTGTACGATTTTAACAAGAGCGTAGCAAGTAGCTTCACCCTTTATGCAAAATGGGCTGAGGAGACAGAAACCGGTACCACCGGCACCACACAGGACACCGACACACACACTTGTCCTTCCCTTGTATTTGAGGATTTAGACGTGAATGCCTGGTATCACCCGGATGTAGACTATGTACTCGAAAACGGTCTTATGAGAGGCGTGGCGGATGCCGCCTTTGCACCGGATGAAAATCTCACACGTGCAATGTTTGTTACGGTTTTATACAGATTGGAGAACGAACCGGCTACAAACCGCAGCATTCCGTTTGTGGATTTGAATATGGGGGCTTACTATGCAAACGCAGTCGTCTGGGCACAGCAAAACGGCATCGTAAAGGGCGTATCCGAAACAGAGTTCGCTCCGGAGGAAAACATCACCCGTGAACAGATTGCGGCGATTATACACCGTTATGCGAAAGGGAAGAGATACGATGTATCCGTCGGTGAAAACACAAATATCCTCTCTTATGACGACTTTGACAGCATTTCCGAATATGCAATCGCAGCAATGCAATACGCAGTCGGAAGCGGCCTTTTGACCGGAAGAACGGCGAGCAAACTCAACCCGAAGAACCATGCCACAAGAGCAGAAATAGCGGCGAGCCTTCACCGGTTTATCGAAACAAACAAATAAAATTTTTCAGGGCTGTAAAAACGCATTTTTACAGCCCGGGATTTTTGGTCATAGAGTTGTAGGAAAACAAGAAAGAAATAAGGAGACAATGATGAATCTTTACGAGGTCAACCCCTTTATTCGTTATGCACGAATGCATTCCTACTATCAGCCGACGCAAAAGGACAGCATTTGCTACGATTGCCGCCTTTTCTATGTGGCAATGGGAGAGGGAACATTCTTTGCAAACGGGGAAAGGTATATGGTAAAGGAAAATCTTCTGATTTTTCTGCCGCCGGAAACAAGGTATCGCTTTGCGTTTACGGATAATAATGCCGTAAGAATTTACGTTTTGAATTTTGATCTGACGGATGCTTACAGTGCACTGTCCCATTCGCTGGGTACGGCTACGGAAGATGATTTTGTGTCTAACCGTATCCCCAGGTACACATTGCCGGAGGCGTTTTCCGGTGTACTCGTTCGTCCGGACAGCATTCCCATTCGGAATCATGTGGAAAAATGCACGGATGCTTTTTTGGAAAAGGAAATGTACTATGAGCAAATCGCATCGGCAAGTCTGAAAACAGCACTCTTTGAAGTTTTGCAGGGGGAAGGCACGGGCGATGCCGGGTATGCACTGGCGAGGAGCGTCGGCGAATACATAAGGGAAAACTATGCACAGCCGGAGCTTAGCAATACGGCTATTTCCGAACGGTTTAACTACCACCCCTATCATTTAAGCCGTATTATGAAGCAGTTTACCGGACAGACGCTCCATGGCTATCTGATGGAGTACCGCTTTCACATGGCAAAAAACTATCTGATGACAACCAATTTGAATGTGACCATGGTGGCAGAAAAATCCGGCTTTACATCGTATGCATATTTTATCAAGCAGTTCCGGCTAAAAACGGGGCTTACACCCCTTCGCTACCGACAACTGCACCGGAAGAAAGGGCTGTGACGAAAATTGGGGTGTAAAATAATTCTCAAAAATTATTTTACCCCCCTGCGTTAAAAGACCAGAACAATAAGTCCTGCAAGGGCGAGAAGTGCAAGTATAGCGGCAAACAAACGTCCGCCTGCCCGTTTCTTCGGCAAGCGTGGACAATCCAGACTGTCCAGATACCCGGTAATAATCCGTTCCGCTTCGGAAACGGCGTCGGGCAGGGCAGAGGAAGAGGGAACATCTTCACGCAGAATGAAAATGGCTTCTTCAATGTAAGGCGATTTAAAATTTTTCACAACGAATACCTTTTTACTTTTCATATGGACACCTCCGACGACTATTTATAGGTAGTTTGTCCCAAAAAAGGGAAGGCTATGCAACGAAATCATCCTTTTCCCGAATGACGGCACAGAGTACGGTCATATCATCCCGGACGCTGTTTCCGCCCTTCTCCCGTGCTTTCTGAAGCAGGATATGGCAAAGGGCGTGCGGATCGTCGCCGTCATACAGTCGGATGGCTTCCTCCAGCCAGCCGGAGGAATCGGCATTACATGCCGGGTCGGCAATGCCGTCGGATAGCATAACAATGAAATCGCCCGGGCATAGCTTTACACGCATCCGGACAGGATCGGGTGAAGATAGGATGCCGGCAGGGAGAGAGCCGGCGGCAAAGGTACGCACAGCGTTGCCACGCTTTAAAAAGCTGGCGGCGGCACCTGCCTTTATAAATTCTGCTTCAAAATTCCGGGCGTTTATGAGAAGCAAATCCAAAGTAGCAAAGGTTTCTTCTGCAGATTTCAGCACAAGAACGGAGTTGACAAGCCCCACGGCCGTTTCGGCATCGAAGCCTGCTGAAAACATAGCGGAAAGCATATTGACGGCGGCGCGGCTGTCATGTCCTGCCTTTTCACCGCTGCCCATACCGTCGCTGATTGCCATTAGATAACAACCGTTTTCCAGATAGAGACTGTCGAAGCTGTCGCCGCTTTTACTGCTTCCGTCCCGGGGAACCGTTTCGCCGCTAATGGAAAGATACATCCGGTGTGTCGGACAAAGACGGATGTGCCCTTTTCGCTCAGACGTAATTTCCATAGGGAGCTGCAGGGCTTCGGAAACAACGGAGGAAACAAAGGCAGGCAGGGTTTCTTCGTCGGTCGTGAGGGCGACCACGAGGGAGCCATAGCCCCGGTCGGTCACAGAAAGGGACCGCACAGGAACTCTTTTTTCCGAAAGCCGAAGCCGAAGCAGATTCTCCAGTGCAGTGTTCTCCGCTTGTCCGCTTCGTATATTTTTTTCCATTACTTCCATAATATGTGCCACAGAGGAAAGCTGGCGTGCAATCAGCTGGCGTGCCTCCTGCATGCGGGTTTCCCAGAGTAAATCCTGCTTATACACCGCATATTGTTGATTAAAGGCATCAAGTAAAAGACCGGGCCGGAGACATTTTTCTTCTAAAGAAATGGGAATATCGCCGACCTCCACACGCCCTGCCTTTGTACAGATTTCCAGCATAACGAAAAAGGCGGCGTAGGTGCGGTGAAATTCCTGATTCCAACAAAAAGAAAGCTTGGAACAGCCTTCGCAGGCACGACGGGCGGTTTTTTCAAAAAATGACCCGGCGGCGGCATGGGTGCCAAACTGTTTCTTTTCGGAGATATCGGAAAAAGTACAAGAAAGATAGGAGAATGCCGCGGCTTTCTCCCGTAGTTCCTCGCAAAGAAGCAGACCTACTCGCCCCGGTCTGCCTTCTGCCGCGTGAATGGGTGCGGTAAGACGGCCCAGTAGACCGTGGGGAAGTGCCAAATAAATCAAAGTGGGTGCAAGCACGCCGGAAAGATTCATAATCGCTTCTGTCGAGCCGCCGATATAAAAGGAAATTGCCGCATTGGTGCAGACAAAGGCAAGTGCCGCCCCCGCTCTGCCGTAACAGGAGAAGTATCCTGCCGCCATTCCTGCGGCGGCAAAGGAGCCCAGTACGGGATTTCCGCTTTCCAGTGTTGCCAATAGGCCGATCGTGATGCCGGCGACTGCACCGGAGGTCAGGCCGCTTTCATGCGTCAGAAGCAAAATTGCAAGCACGGAAAGGGGCAAAGTGAGATATAAGCCATAGAGTCCAGTCAAATTGGAAACGCCTAAAATCGCCACACCCATAAGTGCAGAAACGGAAAGCACATCCAGCGGTGCCGAGAGGGTAGTCCCCTTGGAAAACGCACTTTTTGCATGGGCAAAAAGACAGACGGCGGCACAGGTGATACCGGCTTCGAGTACGAGGATAAAACAATCGTATAACAGAATTTGACCGCCCAGGAGCATAAACAGACCGGAGGCAAAGACTAACAGTGCCATTAGACCGCCTCGGCGAAGGGGCGTGCCCAAGACGGTGGAGCCGTGCCGGGCGGCAATCAAAGAAAAAAGGAAAAGGGCAAGCAGATATTTTATGGCCGCGGCAGGGAAAAAGCCGGGGAAAAGGGTGGCAAGCACTGCAATAACCCCCACCATAACCGGGGGTGCCGTGGTGTATTCCGCCGCATACAGTGCCGCCCCGAAGGGCATAATTTCCCCAAATAAAGCACAGCCGGAAATCAGCCAGGCTAAAAAGAGCGTCCGCATTTTATACGGGCGAATTTTTTTGCGGTTTTTATGTATTGATTGTGGCGAGGTAAAGAGTGTACCAACTTCCAAACGAATATCTTCCTTTCTGCATGGCTTGTCCTATCAGTATAGCAGAAGGAAAAGAAAAAAAATGTCACTTTGTGTAGGGGATAAAAAATTTTTTAGAAAATTATTTTTTCACAAAAAAAGGGGAGCCCACAAGCTCCCGCTTTCATATGTTTTATTTGTTTGTTTTGGACTCTTCCCAAAGTAAGTCCATTTCTTGGAGCGTCATTTCCTGCAAAGCTTTCCCATTTTCCTTTGCGGCACTTTCCACAAAGGAAAAGCGGCGGATGAATTTTTCTGTGGCGGCAGTGAGTGCCTCCTCTGCATCCACACCGGCAAGCCGGGCAGTGTTCACGGCGGCAAACAGGAGATCCCCGATTTCCTCCGTAATGTTCGACTTGTCAGAGAGGGCGACGGAGAGCTCGTCCGCCTCCTCCCGGACCTTTTCAAGAGCCTCCATCGGTGTATTCCAATCAAAGCCCACCTTGGCGGCCTTGCCCTGGACCTTAGAAGCACGCATTAAGGCAGGGAGATACCGAGACACAGTCGCCATAGATTCCGTGGTGGTACGCTGTCCGTTTTCCTGCTTTTTGATTTCTTCCCAATTGACAAGAACTTCATCGCTGTCCGCTACAACTACGTCCGCAAAAACGTGCGGGTGGCGGCGAATCATTTTCTCACATACGGCGGTGGTTACATCCTCAATGGTGAACTCCCCGACCTCTGTGCCGATCTGGGCATGGAACACAATTTGTAAAAGTAAATCGCCTAATTCGTCCGCCATTTTTGCACCAATTCCACTGTCAATGGCCTCCGTCGCCTCATAGGCCTCCTCAATCATATTTTTTTTGATGCTTTGGTGGGTTTGTTCGGCATCCCAAGGACAACCGCCTTCGCCACGAAGGCGGGCAATAATGTCAATTAAATCCTGAAAACTGTAACGCATATTTTTCTCCTATCGTAAAAGTTTTGCCCGTTTTAAGATGCGGGCCAGTTTCTCGCCTTTAGGCAAAAGTCGAACATCCTCCTCCCGGATGCCGCGAACGGCAAAGAGCACCACAGCATAGGCAATCGCACCGCCTGCGATGGAAACGACAACGGGGATAAGACGGCCGAATCCGCCGGTGAGACGGTATAGGAAGAGCACAACGCCGCCCATGATGACGGTAGAGAAAAGGGGGCGAAGCAGCATATCGCCCAAAGCGTATGAAACGCCCATAACCTTCTTTATGGCAATCAGATTCAGAGCCAGAATTAGTGCATAACACAC
This sequence comes from Oscillospiraceae bacterium, assembly GCA_015068765.1. Classification (GTDB taxonomy): domain Bacteria; phylum Bacillota; class Clostridia; order UMGS1883; family UMGS1540; genus SIG447. The sequence continues at coordinate 3,678 of SVJY01000015.1, read as the reverse complement.
AATCGTTCCCACCGGGGCACCGTTAATGTTAATTGTGGGATTGGACACGAGAAAATAATTGATGAGTATTTTTACAATGCCGCCAATCACCATGTGGATAACCGGCACAAACACCTTGCCTACCGATTGAAGCGTTGCATTTGTAATCTGCACAAGGGAAACAAATACAATAGCCCAGCCTAAAATCGTAAGCATGGAGGAAGCGTTGGTATTATTATAGATGAGAGAGAGAATAGGGGTTGCCAGAAGGGAAATGCCGGCAGAACAGGGTAGGGCGAACAAGGTGGTAATCCGGATGGCGGATTCGGCACTGCCACGGGCGTGTGCCCGATTTCCACTCACAAAGGCAGACGCAATAGCAGGAACAAGACTAATGCTGACAGCCGTCAAAAGCGTGGGGGGCATATTGAAAATCGGCACGGCATAGCCGGAATAGGAGCCCCAGAGCCGTACGGCTTCCTCGGTGGAAAAACCGGCGGCAACCAGATTATGTTTAATCATTGCCATGTCTATCACACTGGTCAGGCTAAAAACAGACGCCCCGATGGTAATGGGAATGGCAATGGTAATCAGCTTTTTAAAAAGCGTACCGCCGGAAGCACATTCCGCATCGGCAGAGGCGGGAAGAAGCTTCCTCTTTTTCACTAAAAACAGAACGAGAAGGGAAAGAAGCCCCAGTGCCGCACCGCAGGAAACACCGGCAACAGCACCGGCGGCACCGATTTCCACGCCCAGAGAAAGGAAAAGGTAAGCGAGAGCATAGCCGAATATAAGCTTACCAAGTGCTTCTGCTACCTCGGAAATCGCAGTGGGTACCATGTCCTGCTGCCCCTGGAAAAATCCACGGAAGCCGGACATGAGTGCCACAAACAGCATAGCAGGGGCAATGGCACGGATGCCAATGGCGGCCTTGGGATTACCGATGAGCAGGGAAAGACGGTCAGCACCTAAGAATAGAATCCCCGTGCCAACAAGACCCAGCACAAACAAAAAGAGCAGGCTGACCTTTAAAATCCGCCGAACTTCCGCATTTCGTCCCAGTGCCCGGCTTTCCGAAACCATTTTGGACACAGCAACGGGGAGACCGGCGGTGGCAAGCACAAACATCCATGTATACATCGTGTAGGCATCGGAAAAATGCCCCATGCCGTCTTCACCAATTAAATATGTAAGCGGAACCTTAAAGGCGAGCCCAATCAGCTTTACCAGGAGATTTGCCGCCATCAAAACGGCGGCACCGCTTATAAATGAGGATGTTTTTCTATCTTGCATGGCGTTACTCCTTCACAAATCATTCATTTACACTTATATTCCGGATTTTATGCAAGTATTCCAGAGAGCGGGGAACAAGCTCCGTATGGTGGCGGACAAACTGCTCTACCGAGGTAGCAAGCTCATCTGCCGCAGCACCGCCAGTAGCGTCAAGGGAGGCTTTCAGCCCCTTGTTTACATACCCGCAAAGGAGAGAAAGGGCACCTGGAGACAGTGGATGCAGGTGGGAACAATCGGTACATAAAAGCCCGCCTTCCGCGGGCGAAAACACAGCTGCATCTTCATCGCCGCACAGCATGCAGTTCTCCGTGTGGGGCATAAATCCGGCGGCACACATCAGCCTGAGCTCATACATTACCTTCAGATCCGTCGGTTCTTTCAAATCCTGCTCCAGATAATGCAGGGTGTTCAGAAGAAGCCGAACAGCCTCCTCTGCCTCTGTGCCCTCACCGGAGACAAGCCCGGCAAGCTCTGCAAAATATACGGCAAAGGACAGCTTTTCCACATCTTCCCGGAGATGATAGAAGCTGCGAATGGGGCTGGCGGCCGTCAGACTGTACATTTCGCCACGGGGCAGGAGAATAAATTCTCCGTAGGAAAGAAGGGTGCAGGCACTGTGCATGGGGTTTTTGTGACTGCGTGCACCCCGTGCCCACACGCTGATTTTTCCCATATCGGGGCTTAGGACAGAGAGGGCAAGACTACTGTTCTTGCCGTGGCTCGTCCGTATTACGATACCCGTCGTCTTCAGCGGTTCCATCCATGTTCTCCGTTTCCTTGAACTTCATATACATTTCGGGATTCCCGGTTTGGCAGAATAAATCCCAGTAGGAAATTTCCATTTCAATCACCGTCGCTTTCTTATCACTATTGTGTGCATTTTGCGACGGATTATGGCAGGGAAAAACTTACTCTTTATCGGTGAAGCCCAAATTTTTCAGCATATAATTGCTATTTCTCCAGTCATCCTTGACCTTTACAAAAAGCTGTAAATAAATTTTCTTTCCAAAAAAATGCTCTGCTTCTTCTCGGGCGGCAGTGCCGACCCGTTTGAGCATTGCACCGCCTTTTCCGATGATGATGGACTTGTGAGAGTCCTTTTCACAGACAATATCCGCAGAAATGCGGCAGATTTTCTTTTCGTCCTTCATTTCCACCACTTCCACCGCTGTGCCGTGGGGGATTTCCTGGTCCAGATAGGAAAGAAGCTTTTCCCGGATAAATTCTGCCATAATTTCCCGTTCGGTCTTATCGGTAATCATGTCCGCAGGATAGTACATCGGTCCGGGAAGCAGAAATTTTTTCAGTGCTTCCAGCAGGATTTCCGTACCGTCACCTGTCTTGGCGGAAATGGGAATAATATCGGTAAACGCAAATTTTTCCGCGTAGGCGGCAATCTGGGGGAGTAAGGCTTCTCGGCTGAGCCGATCAATCTTATTCAGTCCCAAAATGGCAGGAATCTTTTTCGCCGTAAGCTCGGCGATAATTCGTTCCTCCGCCGGACCGATGCCACGGGTGGCATCTGCCATCAAAAGTGCGGCATCCACGGATTCGATGGCACCGATCGCCGCATGGTTCATGTATTCCCCCAGCCTCGTTTTGGAACGGTGTATACCGGGTGTATCCACAAAAATCATCTGGAAATCGTCCTCGCTTAAAATGCCGAGGATACGGTTTCGTGTGGTCTGGGGTTTTGCGGTTGTAATCGCAATTTTTGCACCGACAAGCCGGTTTAAAATCGTAGATTTTCCGGCATTAGGGCGACCTACAATGGCGATGAAGCCGGATTTAAAGTTTGTATCCAAAGGTTTTCCTCCTCTTTAAAATTGGATTCGTTTTCGTCGCATATGGACATTCAGAACCAGTGCAAGTGCCAGAAGGCTGGCGATCATATTTGACCCACCGTAGCTGACAAACGGTAACGGGATTCCCGTAACCGGTAACAGACCAAGACACATTCCCAGGCTTTCAAATACGTGGGCGATCAACATAAAGCCCACACCGGCGGATAGGAGCTCACCAAAGTGGTCACGGGCTTGAGAAGCCACAATAAAACAACGAATAATCATAATAAGGAAAAGCGTCAGAACCAGGATACAACCCCACATGCCCATTTCCTCGCCGATCACCGCAAAAATAAAGTCGGTTTGTTTTTCGGGAAGATAGCTGTACTGGGTTTGGATACCCTGTCCGATACCGCGTCCCAAAACGCCGCCGGAGCCAATCGCAATTTTTGATTGGATAACGTGATAGCCGGAGCCCAAGGGATCAAGCTCCGGATTCAGAAAGGTCAAAATACGGTTTTTCTGGAAATCCTGCAAAAGGAAGAACCAGGAAACCGGGGCTAAAACGGCCAGAATTCCGCCGGCTACGGCGAAGTATTTGAGGCTCAGACCGCCGATAAAC
>SVJY01000054.1 GCA_015068765.1 Oscillospiraceae bacterium | reverse complement strand
AACTTAATAGCGAGAAGACCCACCTGGTATTGTCCGGCTTTGAAACAACCGGCGAGAGCATTACAAAAATTGTAATCACAACCGACGGTAATGTGTTCTATCCTGCAGAGTGGGAAGACGCTCTGGCACAGGAAGCTAAGGATGCAGGTTCCCTGCACTTTACCGGCACAGCCGTTGCAGGCAAAGACGCAGAAATCACAGTAACAAGTGAAGATGCTGACTGGAAGGCTGCACTTACTACAGAGGGCGTTGTAAAGGTTGACGGTGAACATGCTACTGTAAGCGTAGAAGGCAACGTTCTTTATGTACCGGTTGATTTGGAGAGCGGTCTGGAAGGTACTGTTACAGTTACAGTAGAAAAGCAGTACTACATGACTGAAGAAGTGGAAATAGCAGTTGTTGCACCCACAAAGGCAGATACAGATGCGCTCACTCCTTCTGTGAAATACAGTGCCGCAGAATTTGAGGTAGGTGACACGGCGTATGTGGAAAGTGACATCAGCCGGCTTACAGTAAAAGACAGGCAGGCGAGGTTCGGAAAGGCTTTGATTGCCCTTCCGGGCATCGGCGTAAACGGCTCCGTGCTCACATGGAAGATTGACAGCGAACCGGTGACAGCAAATACACCAATTTCTTTGAAAAGACCCGATTCTGCCGCGGACGGTGATGCGGTGATTGCGGTGACCTGCGAAGCGGCAAAGCCTGGGTATAAGACAGCTGTGAAAACTTGGAATCTTCCTGTATACAAAATAAACAGCGGTGCTGCACTTGCGGCAACAGACATTGAAATTGGTGACAGTATCAGCTTGACAGCACAGCTAAAGTTTGCCGATGTGTACGAAGGTACGCTGGCCGCGGCTTTATACAGCGATGAAGAAAAGCTTCTACATGTCGACCTGTCCAATGCGTGTGAAACCGTTTCTGTTGCACTTGAGACCGGTGACGCAAAATATCTGAAGCTGATGTGGCTGAATATGGATACGCTTGTGCCATATTGTACATGTGTACCTATCCATATACCGTAAGATATTTTTTTGATGGCAAAATAAAGAAAGGGAAAGAATTGAAAGACAAAATTCTTTCTCTTTTTTTGGATACACTTTGATAAACCATCCTGCCCGGAAGTTTTTTTACAGTTTTTGTAAAAATCAGTTGCTTTTTTCGGTTTTTTGTGATATACTATTCTATGTATATTTTATAACTATTTGTTGGAGGCGATGTGTATGAAGGTAATCGAAAAACCGTTATACGAGGTTGCGAAAATCCGGGATTTAAAGGATATGCTTACGCAGAGTGTAGAAAAATTCGGCCCTAAGGCGGCTTTTCTCTCTAAGGTGGACGGAAAGTATGAACCCATCAGCTACAACCAGTTTGGTGCCGATGTACAGGCAATGGGTACGGCACTGATGCACCGGGGTTTTGGCGGCAAAAAGATTGCCGTCATCGGTGAAAACCGCTATGAATGGGACGTTACATATATGGCAGTGGTCAACGGTGTGGGCGTTATTGTTCCCATCGACAAGGAGCTGCCGGAGAAGGAGATTCTCCAGCTCGTTGCAACAGCCGGTGTAGATGCAATTATGTATGCACCCAAAAACGAAAAAGTGGTACAGAATGCACCGGTGTCGGCAAAGTTCAATATGGAAACAGATTTTGTGCCGCTCTTGGAGGAAGGCAGAAAGCTTCTCGAAGAAGGGGACCGCTCCTATCTGGATATTGAAATTGATCCGGAGGAAATGCGGATTCTGCTCTTTACATCCGGCACAACCTCTAACGCCAAGGCGGTTATGTTAAACCATCGGAACATTGCGGAAAACCTGATGGGTATGTGTGCCATGACCTTTATCGGCCCGGAGGACGTTTTCCTGTCCGTTCTGCCCATTCACCATACGTATGAATGTACCTGTGGCTTCCTCTGCCAGATTTACCGCGGCACCACTGTGGCATATAGTGACGGTCTTCGCTACATCACGAAAAACCTGGCGGAATGTAAGGCAACCATGATGCTGGGCGTACCGCTTCTTTTGGAAACGATGTACAATAAGGTCTGGAAGCAGGCGGAAAAGAGTGGCAGGGCGAAGAAGCTTCGCATGGGTATTAAAATCAGCCGGATGCTTTTAAAGCTCGGCATTGATAAAAGACGGGAGCTCTTTAAAGAGATTCACAATAATCTGGGCGGCAATCTCCGGATGCTGATTGCCGGTGCCGCCGCCATTGACCCGAAGGTGGCAGAGGGTCTTCGTGATTTCGGTATTGAAGCCATTCAAGGCTATGGGCTTACGGAATGTGCTCCCATTGCGGCACTGAACCGGGACTGCAACTATCGGGATGCCGCCGCGGGTCTGCCGCTTCCGGGTGTGGAGATTAAAATTGACAATCCGGACGAAAACGGTATCGGCGAAATCGTGATCCACGGCAAGAACGTTATGATGGGATATTATAATAACCCGCAGGCCACGGCGGAGGTTTTAAAGGACGGCTGGTTCTACTCCGGCGATTATGGGTATATTGATAAGGACGGATTTGTATACATCACAGGCCGAAAGAAAAACGTTATTGTTACAAAGAACGGTAAAAACATCTTCCCCGAGGAAATCGAGGCCTATTTAAACCGTGCCCCCATTGTGGCAGAATCCATGGTCTACGGCATCGACCTTCCTGACGGTGATGCCCAGATTGCCGTACAGATTCTGCCCGACCTTGAGGAAGCCAAAGCCGTTTTGGGCGAGAACTATACGGACGAACAACTGCAAAAGGCAGTGGAAGAAGCGGTTAAAGAGGTTAACGATAGCCTGCAAGGCTATAAGCGGGTATCCAAGGTGATTGTCCGCAAAGAAGATTTTGAAAAGACCACCACGAAGAAAATTAAACGGCATGTGGAAATGGCCAAAATGAAAAACGAATAAAAACTGAGATGCGGCATGCAAAAAATGTGTGCCGCATCTTTTTTTTCATAAAACTGGACAAACGATGCAATATATGGTAAAATAATAAAATATGGAAGGAGAGAGAAAAAATGCAGAGGACAATCGGTGAATACAGAGATATTGCCGCAAAGCTTTTGCGTGGTGTTTTAAGACGGGGACAGTTTGCGTCCGTAGGGCGAACACTGCGTATGGGCCGCGGCGTTGTCATACTGAAGAAAAACGGCACAATTTCTCTCGGAGACCGGGTGGTGCTGCATAAGGGCTGCAAGTTGAGTGCGTGGGGCACGGATGGCCCGGCCAAAATCCGGATCGGCAGTCGCACCTATATCGGGGACAGAACGGAAATCCACGCCGGGCAAAGCGTTACGATTGGCGACGGGTGTGACATTTCCTGGGACTGCTGTATTATGGACAGAGATTACCATAAGCTTGGTAGCGAAAAAGAGATTTTTGCACCGGTTACCATCGGAAACCATGTGTGGATTGGCTGTAAGTCAACCATCCTCAAGGGCGTTACCGTTGGAGACGGCGCTGTGATTGCCGCCGGGAGCGTAGTGACCCGTGATGTACCGCCCCGCACACTTGTGGGCGGAAATCCTGCCCGTGTGCTTAAAGAAGAGGTGGAATGGAAGGAATGAAGAAAAATCTGCTTAGCTCAATAAGCTATGTGATGCTGATTATGATTTTTTCCCGCCTTCTTTCTTTAGTCAGCACCCAGGTGTACATGTCCTTTTTCGGGGCATCCAATCTGTATCTGAATATTTATTCCTACGCCATTTCTATACCGAATATTATATTCACTTGCTTCGGTACCGCACTTTCCACCGTGGTCATTCCCATCTATGCCGGGTATATAGCCACGGAAAAGAAGGAAAACGCCAAAACCTTCGCCGATACGCTGATTACCGTTACAACGGTATTTACCGGGCTTCTCGTTTTGGTGGGCATTGTTTTTGCACACAAATTGTCCCCTAGGTCTCTTGGCGATTACGACTTTACCGTCAAAGCACTGATGATTATGATGCCGGCAATGCTCTTTTACGGTCTGAACTATATTTTCCAGGGGATGCTCCAATCCCACGGAAAATACGGCTGGCCTGCCTTCGTCAGCGTCCCCAGCAGTCTTGTGGTGATTTTGTATGTCCTTTTTCTGGGGGACCGATACGGTATTTTCGGTCTTTTGGTGGCAACCCTCATCGGCCTTAGCCTGCAAGCGTTTATTCTGATTCCGCCCCTTGTGCGGACAGGCTACCGGTACAAGGCTTCCTTTGATTTGCAAAATCCCGACATGCGTACGGCACTCCGCATGACGCTTCCGGTGCTACTTGGGGTTTCGGCCTATCAGATGAATATGCTTTACAATATGAAAATGATTGCCAATTTCCCCGGCATGGTTACGCTTCTCACCTATGTGCAGAATCTGACCTTGTATCTGGTGCTGGCATTCGCCTATTCCATTACGGCAGTGATTTACCCGAAGCTGACTTCCTTTGCGGCGGTGGATGATATGGATTCGTATAAGGAAACCTTGCGGAAAATTTGCAGTACAATTATTCTGCTTTTGGTGCCGGTCACGTTTGGATTTATCAGCGTTCGACAGGAGCTTCTGGAGCTGATTACAAAATGGGGAAAGGTGACAGCCGAGGATATTCAGGCGGCGGCAGGCCTTCTCGCTATGTATTCTATCGGTATTTTAGGGATTGGTCTTAAGGAAATACTGGACAGAGCCTTCTATGCCCTCCGGCAGACGAAATTGCCGGCCATCAACGGTTTTTTCATTATGGCGATCAACATTATTCTGAGCCAGATTCTGATGCGATACATGGGTGCCTTCGGCATTCCGCTGGCATATTCCATAGCTTCCCTGTCCGGGACGGCGGTGCTGCTTTTTTTCCTGCGGAAGAAAATCGGACCCTACGGCAAGGGGCTGGGATTGACATTGATAAAAAGCGTTCTGTCGGCAACGGTGATGTTCGTCTGCGTTCTGGCAGTCAACCGCTTTCTCGCCGGTGCATTGCCCGGTGATACACTCGCACTGCGACTGGTGCGGCTTGGCGTACCCTGCGTTACCGGCGTAGTCATTTACGGTGCCCTGGCACTTCTTTTGGGAATTTTACCGAAGCGAAAGGAGAAAAAAGCTTGAAAAACCTAATTCGCACAGTATGCTATTTCTTTTACTACTGTTTCGCACGTCATCTGCCCTGTACCGGACTTCCCTATAGCCTCGGTGCCGGACATATCCGTCGCTTTTTTGCCCGGGGGATGCTGGATTCTTGCGGAAAAAATGTGAATATTGAGCACGGTGCCTTTTTCGCTTCGGGGCGGGATATTTCCATCGGGAACAACTCCGGTCTCGGCATTGGCTGTCGGGTGGCGGGGCCGCTGGAGATAGGCGATGATGTGATGATGGCACCGAATGTTACCATCGTCACCCAAAACCATGAGACGTCGGATTTAAGCCGTCCTATGCGTTTGCAGACGGCACCTAAAATGAAGGTAACAATCGGAAATGACGTATGGATTGGTGCAAACGTCATTATTTTGCCGGGCATCACAGTAGGCAACGGCTGCATTATTGCAGGTGGTGCGGTGGTGACGAAGGACGTGCCTGACTATGCCGTAGTCGGCGGCAATCCTGCACGGATTCTGAAAAACAGAAAGGACGGATGATATGCGTGTATTGTATCTCATAAACCATGCCGGCAAAGCAGGAACGGAAAAGTATGTGTACAATCTGGTCAAGGCGTATCGGGAGAAAAAAGCAGA
>SVJY01000053.1 GCA_015068765.1 Oscillospiraceae bacterium | reverse complement strand
CATACACCGGCGAAACCGCCTTCCGGGGCATACCATGCGTCATAGCTTACGTCCCGGAAGGCGGTTTCGCCGGTGTATGTGCTGCCACTTAGCCGGTACAGCACCGTGACCAGCATTCCCCGGCTGACCATGGCTTCCGGTGCAAAGCCTGTACCGTCTCCCTGCATCAGCCCCTTTTCGCTTGCGTATTGTACCGCCTCGTAAAACCAATCGTTTTCCGCGACATCAGGGTAGAAAACAGGCTCGGTCGTACTTTCTTCCGTTTTTTCATCCATAGTAGGTGTGGCGGGTGCAGGTTCTTCCGGCACAGGCTCCTTTGCCGTACCGCCCGAATACGTGGGCCCCGTCACGGTAGAGGTGCTCCCGGCAAAATTCTGTTTGATGCCTTCTTCTTTTGTGTAATCATCCGTGTAATACCAGATGACAGTGGTGGCGGCGTTGATTTCTGTGTCACGGCATCCGGTTTCCGTCAGCTTTCCGCCAACGGTGAACATCCAACCGGCATTGTCACCATGGTCAAAGGCTTTCAGTCCGTCAATTTCGGAAATATAGCCGTAACTGCTTTCAACATAGTCGATTCCGTTTTCCGTAAGGACATCATCCAGAAGGTCAAATACTGTCGTTCCCTTTTCCGTTTGCACAGTTTCCTCCGCAAGTACCGTGTAACGGGAAGCGTTTTCCGTGTAGGTATACTTACCACCGCATCTGTCTTCGCTATGGGTCATCACCTTTACCCGAACGTTAATTTTCCGTTTGGTGCTTCCCGATGATGAAGAGAGCGACACCCTGACAGTTTTCGGCGATTGTGCTTCCTCTTCCTCGGCAGATACGGTGACCGTGCCGGTTTTTGTCTTGTAACCGGCCCTGGAAACAGTGTAGGTATACGAACCGGCTTCCAGATCAAACCGCCCCGGCAAAACCGCATCCACCCCTTCCACCCAAACGGTGGCATCCTCCGGAACAACCTTGAACGTCACGGGGCAATGCTCCGCCCACTCGGCCATGGCCTCTTCCATGGGAAAAGCAGAAAAATCATACAGCCTGCCACCATCGGTTTTCAGCATTTGCAGTGCCAGCAGCCCCCTGAAGCCCTGTTCGGTGGCAAAGGCGTTGGAAAAGCCGTTTCCGGTTTCGTTTGTCCGGGAAAGTAGCCCCTCTGTCAGATTCTTTTCACCGGCGGTAACTTCCTCCGCATCCACCGAGAGGGCGGAAAGCCCCCAGATTGCAAGACCAGTTGAAGCATCCTCATAGCCTTCAAAGCCATCAATTAAACCGTCCGTTTCCCGTTGCCGGTCGCAGAGAATGGTTACCGCCTCATCCACGGCGGCCTTTACGCTATTGTTTGTATCATAGTACGGTGCCAGTGCGGCAAGCATGGGCGTCAGTGCATCTGTTCCGAATGCCGTGTCCTGCCAAGTCATTTTGCTCTCTACCGCCGCATCCAGGAGTGTGTTGATCTGCGTTTCGGTCGCATAATCCTCTCCTTGGGAAAGTGCTAAAAGCACATAAGGAAGGGTGTAAATGTTAGTGACACCCGCATTTCCGGCTTCCAGCAGGGCGGTCAGCCTTTCGGGAAGATTGATTCGTTCTTCGTCTACGGTTACAACGTTTGCGGCATCTAAGCCGAGAGCACGCAGTGCCAGAATGTATTTAGACAAATCGCCTGCCGATTCCGCTTCGGCAGAAGCGGCAATCAGCCGGTTTTTGTAGTCTTTTTTCTGTGAGGCGGTCAATGCGGCAGGGCTGTTCGGATACAGCCTTTCAAAAGAGACCATATCGGCAATCACCCAGGGCAGATTGCCGCCGGCGGAAGAAAGATCACTCTCCGCATAGCTTCTTGCAATGGCATGGACAATTTCCACGTTGGGACGGGGAGAAACGGCGGCGATGCAGACCGGTGCGGTAATGGCAGGCACCGTTTCCTCGTTTACGGTCTTTTCTTTTTTAGCGGAAATCTGGTAGGTGCCGGCAGCAGGAAGCGTAATCACAGCCTTGCCGTCCGCATCCGTAACAAATGCGGTTTCCGTCCCGTTTATAGTGATTACGGCATCAGTACAAGGTGAAAACACCATGTTAAAGCTTGCATCGTAGCCTGCCTCTTTCAGTGTCAGCGCGAACGCCTCATAGGCACCGACAGACACTTCCCTCCTATCAAAAGCGGCGTAGGCCTCGCTGTCGGGGTACAGGCTTTTTAAAATATACGCATCAACCAAATCGCCGTTTTCCACCTGGTGGGAAGGCCCCATAACGGATTCGGCACCACCGTTCACCTGGTATCCGAAGCTTCCGCTGTCGTCTCCCCAGAGGGTGTCAACGCCAAGCCCCCAATCCCCCACGGAAGATGCATAGCCATCCGCACCGTCATAATACATCTCGTGTGCCGCTCGGAATACATCGTCCAGCGTATAGCTTTCCTGTCCGGCAAGCTCTACGGCGGCGTGTGCCACAGGATTGCCGTTTTTATCCGTCACAATCTCGCCGTACCGGCTGACTGTCAGATACGCGGTGATATTCTCCGAACTGTCCGCAGTGGCGGCAATGGGGAGAAGCTGTAAAAGCAGGCAAAGGGTAAGTAAAATTGCAGTAAAATTTTTTCGCATAGAAAACATCCTTTCTTACTTTTGGGTGCTACTTGGGGTTTATCAAGCGGTCCTCCTCTCCTGCCGCAAAACAAAAAAGCTGCGGCAATCCTTAGATTACCACAGCTGCTTTCCTGTGACAAATACAATTTATCCGTGCAAAATACACCCCTTTTTGCACAGGGATAAAAACAGCTTTTCTTTGTCATGGACATTTTACGAAAAGCCGACAGAGCAGGTCTTCTGGCTCGTACCGTCCGGAAAATTCCACGCCCTTTGCCTGCCTTCTCAGTTTCCCAATGACCGGCTTTCGCCGACGGCAACAAGGCTCCGATACATACAGCGACAGTGTACCGCAGGGGGTTCGCACCCCATTCCCTTTTCACCGGCATCGCCTTCCTCCGGCCATGCCGACACTCTGTGTATAATTTCAGTATAGCACAAACGGTAAAAAAAAGCAAGTGTTTGCCTGTTTTTTTCTGCAGAGGTGTACTTCCATGATGTTTTCTTGACAAAGTGGGTAAACTATGCTATAATAAGCTTACTCCGTAAACACGGAGAAATGCACGCAAGCCCTTTGGATTTTTAAGGGCTTTGCCGCAGGAAACGGAGGTATTCTCTATGGTATGGCTGTGGATCATCGTTTTAGTGGGTATGCTCATGGTCGAAGCCGCCACCCAGGTGCTTCTCAGTATTTGGTTTGCCGGCGGTGCACTGGCGGCATTGCTTTGTGCCGTTTTGGGTATAAGCTTCCCCCTACAGCTTGCCGCGTTCTTTTTTGTCTCCGGTCTTTTGCTGGCGTTCCTTCTGCCCCTCGCACAGCGGAAAATGAAGGCAGGACGGACGGCTACCAATGCAGACAGAATTCTCGGTGCCGAAGGCGTTGTCACCGAGGACATTAACGCGACGGAAGGAACAGGGCAAGTACGAATCGGCGGCACTGTGTGGTCTGCCAAAGGGGCAGACGGCGAGCCGCTTCGTGCCGGTGAAATCGTGATTGTAGAAAGCATTGCCGGCGTAAAGGCCGTGGTAAAACGAAAGGAGATTGACGCATAATGACTTATATTTTAGGTATTTTATTTATTTTGGTGTTCTGGGTTATTCTGGCGAATATTAAAATCGTACCGCAAGCATATGCCTATGTTATTGAACGGCTGGGTGCCTACAACGGAACCTGGAACGTGGGCTTCCATTACAAGGTGCCCTTTATCGACAAGATTTCCCGCAAGGTGAATCTAAAAGAGCAGGTAGTGGATTTTGAGCCTCAGGCCGTGATTACAAAGGATAATGTTACCATGCACATTGACACGGTGGTTTATTTTCAGATTACCGATCCCAAGCTCTACACCTACGGCGTGGAACGGCCCATGATGGCGATTGAAAACCTGACGGCCACCACCCTTCGTAACATCATCGGTGACCTGGAGTTGGACGAAACACTGACCTCCCGTGATACGGTCAACACAAAAATGCGTGCGATTTTGGACGAAGCCACAGACCCCTGGGGCATCAAGATTAACCGCGTGGAGCTGAAAAATATCATTCCGCCCCGGGAAATCCAGGATGCCATGGAAAAGCAGATGAAGGCGGAACGTGAGCGGCGTGAGTCCATCTTACGGGCAGAGGGTGAAAAGAAGTCTGCTATTTTGGTAGCAGAGGGCGAAAAGGAATCGGCAATTTTGCGGGCGGAAGCCGAAAGAGAAGCGGCTATCCGACAGGCAGAGGGTGAAGCCGAAGCCATTATCAAGGTACAAAAGGCCCGCTCGGAAGGTATCCGCATGATTAACGAAGCCAATCCCGGTCAGGCGTACCTTACCATTAAAAGTCTGGAAGCACTGGAAAAGGTGGCAGACGGCAAGGCTACAAAGCTGATTATTCCTTCCGAAATCCAAGGGGTTGCCGGTCTTGCGGCAAGTCTTAAGGAAATGGTAACGGAAAAGCAGGCATAACCGAGAAAATCGGGGATATAATAAATAAAGACTGCATTTTTTGCAGTCTCCTTATGGGGGCGTAACGGTTTCGACGGGGATGTTGAAGCCGGAGTAGCGAGCAGAGGCGGAATCCTCTTTAAAAGTCCAAACTTTAAATTTTAAGCGACAATAATAGTTTAGCTTTTGCAGCTTAATTAAAGCTGCCGTCCTGCCCGTGAGTACTGCGGCACGGGACAGGGCGTGACCTAGCAGTGAACGTGACTTGCGTAAGCTTTGCCGCAAGCATGCATAATGAAGCTACCAAATCTGTAAGGTTGTTTGTGAACTTGCAGAGGCGGGAATCCTGATCACAAACTGCGCTCGGAGAAACTCTTGTGAATATGTTTTCGGACGCGGGTTCAACTCCCGCCGCCTCCACCAAATGGGTAGAAAACTGCGATTTTTCGCGGTTTTTTATTTTTATTCCCCGAAAAATCCCCGAAAACGTATTATTTCTCATATGCATCCTCCTTTGTGAAAACAGTATACATGATTTTGTCAAAAATTGCAAGTATTTTTTTAAAGGCAGAGCCGAAGCCCTGCCCTTTTCTCATTTTTTTCCGAACTCACCCCGAATTGCCCGACTGAGCATTTCGCACAAATTCTCCAGTGCGGTCAGCTTTTTCCAGATCGGCATGGTAATCACCGCCGCCGTCCCGGCACTGACTAAGATAACCGCCAGCCACAAAAACGGACGCATCGCATCGCCTCCCTTCTGTTCCAACTTATCACATCGACACCTCCCCTCATTTTGCAGCACGGGGAAAAGAAGAAAAAAGTTTTAAAAAAATAAAAAATTTTTCAAACAAAAAAGCGGAGCCGAAGCTCCGCCTTCTTATTTAAAGGGATTATTCTTTTCCTTCCAGCTTGTATTGACACTCTGCCATAAAGCTGCTTTCTCCTTTCGTGATAAGCCGTCAAGCATCTCAATCGCAGCTGTAGCCTCATCTTGCGTATATGTGCCGTACTTTCCGCTTTTTGTAGGTTCGTCGACTTCATCGAGCGACATAATAAATTCCATATATGTATCACCTGCGACACCTTCATTGTAAGCGTACAAATCTTTTTCGCCGTCATACATTGACAGGTACATTTTCCACGCATCAGATCCGTTTTGTGCCATGTCGAGAACAATGTCCGCAACCTGTTGTTTAGTAATCTTATCGCCATTTTCC
>SVJY01000014.1 GCA_015068765.1 Oscillospiraceae bacterium | reverse complement strand
TCGCTGATAGTCCTTGCAAGTCTACTCATGCTATCACCTCTCAAATAAAGTATACCATATTTCTATTTATCTGTCAACTAAATGCTACCAAAAAATGTACGTCCCCAAACGGCTCAAACGGCTACGTCCCCAAACGGCTAAAAATGTACGTCCCCAAACGGCTCAAACGGCTTCCCCGAACGGCTTTAATTTACAGGCTTTGTTTTGGCTCAAATTTGATTTCATATCCCAAAACATCTAAAATGCTGCACAGCGTTTTTAGAGTAGGACTATTTTCTCTATTTTCAATTCTTGATATAACTTGTTGTTTGTTTCCGCTTTTTTCAGCTAATTCAGTTTGAGATAAGCTTGATTCTTTTCTTATTTTTACAAGCTCGGCAAGTAATTTATATTCATTTCTGCTTCCTTGCCATAATGCATCAAATTCAGCATCTTTTTTTCTTTTTTCTTTAATTTGTTCGTTTACATTGATCTGTTTGAATGGCATAATAAATTCCTCCTTATATAAAAGACTTGTTCAACAGTTTCCCAAGTTCTTTGGCTCTTGATATAACAATATTTTTGTCTGTTGTTTCGGTTTTGTTCTTTTGTTTTCTACAGGCATGTAGCAAATAAATATCCTCATTCTCAATAGTAACATAAAAAATTCGATTATGCTTATAAAAATATACTTCCCAAACTTTACCTTGCCAAGGTTTGATATTCAGTTCATCAAGTCTATCCTCTTCAAAGGCTTGTAATACTGAATATCCGTCAACCTGTTCTTCTTTGGATAGTTTATCAATATACTTTTTAATCAAGTCTTTACCGCTTGCATTTTCATATGTGTGTACTTTCATATTATGCTCCAATACATAAAATCTATACAACTTTTTTGTTGTATTTACATTATACAACTTTTTTGTTGTATTGTCAATATCATTTCAAAGTTTTTGTTATCTTTTAAAATTCCGTTTATTTTTTTCCTATATTTCTAATAGCAACCTGATATGTGAAAACAACACATTGTAAAAGCAAACGGAAACTATCCGGACAAACAAAAAGGACACCATCACCCAATAATAGTGATAATGTCCTAATGTTTTACTATATCAAGGCTCGTCATTTGTCGTAACTCTGTCGTAAAATAACAAATAGCAACCTTTTAAAATGCTTGAAATAGCTTGTTTTAAGCCGTTTTATTTATCCAGTGTCTTCATTGTGGGGAACAGCAAAACATCGCGGATGGCGGCGGAGTCAGTGAGAAGCATACACATTCTGTCAATACCGAAGCCGATACCGCCTGTGGGCGGCATACCGATTTCGAGTGCATTCATAAAGTCCTCATCCGTTGTATTGGCTTCCTCATCACCCTGAGCCAGAAGGGCTTCCTGTGCACGGAAGCGTTCACGCTGGTCAATGGGGTCATTGAGCTCGGAATAGGCGTTTGCCATTTCCCAGCCGTTCATGAAGAATTCAAACCGTTCCACATAATCCGGATTGCCGGGTTTCTTTTTCGTCAGCGGTGAGATTTCCACTGGGTGATCCATTACAAAGGTAGGCTGGAGAAGATGGTCTTCCACAAACTCCTCGAAGAACAAATTGAGGATATCGCCCTTCTGATGCCGGTCCTCATATTCCACATGGTGTTCTTTTGCGACAGCACGGGCTTCCTCCAGCGTTTTGATTTCCGCAAAATCCACGCCGGAATATTGCTTTACCGCATCCAGCATGGTAATCCGTTCAAAGGGCTTACCGAGGTCCATTTCGATGCCGTTATATACGATTTTTGTGGTGCCCAGAACTTCCTGTGCCACATGACGGTAGAGATTCTCGGTAAGATCCATCATGCCGTGGTAATCCGTGTAAGCCTGGTATAATTCCATCAGTGTAAATTCCGGGTTATGGCGTGTATCAACGCCTTCGTTACGGAATACTCTTCCGATTTCATATACGCGATCCAATCCGCCCACGATAAGACGCTTTAAGTAAAGCTCCAGAGAAATACGAAGCTTGAAATCCTCGCCAAGGGCATTGGAATGGGTAATAAAGGGACGAGCCGCCGCACCGCCGGCATTGGCCACCAGCATGGGGGTTTCTACCTCTAAAAAGCCCTGCCCGTCGAGATATCTACGGATGCTGGCTATAATTTTAGAACGCTTTACAAACGTATCCCGCACCTCGCTGTTTACAATCAAGTCCACGTACCGCTGGCGGTAGCGTGTGTCCGTATCCGTAAGACCATGGAATTTCTCCGGCAGGGGACGGAGAGACTTTGCAAGCAGTGTAATCTTTGTAACTTTTACGGAGATTTCGCCGGTTTTCGTCTGGAATACCTCTCCTTCTGCACCGACAATATCACCAATATCAAACTTCTTAAAGGCGGCATACGGTTCTTCGCCCACCTCATCCTTGCGGACGTACATCTGGATTCTGTCTGTTTTGTCCATCAGATCGCAGAAAGAGGCCTTGCCCATCACACGCTTTGTCATTAACCGTCCGGCAATCGTCACCGTTTTGCCTTCCATATTTTCAAAATTGGATTTAATCCCTTCTGCCGTACTGTCAGTATCGAAGCGGACGATTTCAAAAGGGTCCTGTCCGTTTTCCTGTAGTTCCCGAAGCTTTTCTCTGCGTACTCGCAGTATTTCATTTAAATCTTCTTCCTGAGGCATAGCCGCCGGATTGTTCGTAATTTCAGTCATTTTTATCCTCCTACCAATTTATACCTATTATCATACCATATTCCCGCTGTTTTGTCAAAAGCTTTCTGTAAAATTCCGCATTTTTTCTTGACTTTCTCCCCTGTGTCATGTAAAATAAAAGAATAGTAAAGAAAGAAGGCGTATTTTTTATGACAGAAGTATTTGGTAACACCATCGGACAGCTGGTGATTTTATTTGCATTTATTATTGTTGGTTTTTTTCTTGGGAAACGGAAGCTTTTGCCCGGCGATGCGGCAGGCACCCTTTCTAAGCTATTGACCTTTTGCTTTATGCCGGCGCTAACCTTTCGTTCCTGTGCACAAAACTGCAAAATGGAAAATGTAGTCCAATATATTACATATCTCGGTATTTCTGCCGCAGTCGTTATCGTCATGTTTTTCATTGCAACCTTCCTTGCCAAGCGATTTGCAAGGACGGACAGCGAAATCGGCATTTTCACTTACGCCCTCACCGTCGCCAACATGGGCTATATGGGATATCCTATGATGGAGGCCATGCTGGGTCCGGAAATGCTTTTTAAAATGATGATTGTGGGTATCCCCGTAAATGTTTATATTTATACCGTAGGCATGGGCATGATGGCAACCGGAAAGGTAACTGTCCGTTCTCTCATCAACCCTGTTTTTATTGCCACCTTCCTCGGTATTTTGGTAGGGCTTTCCGGGTTTCGGCTTCCTGCTATTGCCGATGAATTTCTCGCCGGTGCCGCAAACTGTATGTCGCCGACGGCTATGCTGGTAAGCGGCTTTGTGATGGCACGCCTTCCCTTCGGCAAGCTGTTTTCTGATGCACGTGCTTATATTGCCGCTTTTTTACGGCTTATACTTTTACCGGCGGCCATTGTGGCAGTTTTGTACCTCCTCGGTGTGGGGGCAGAGCTTTTGATTATCATGCTGATTTTGTACGCGATGCCTATCGGTATGAATACGATAATTTTTCCGGAAGCCCACGGCATTGATGCCATATCCGGTGCAAAGCTTGTTCTAATTTCTAACATTTTATGTATTATAACGATTCCCCTGATGGTCATGCTGTTTATGCAATTATTCCCCGGGGTTGCCGCTTAATGTAAAGCGACGGAAAGGAGCGTCCACGAATGAAAAAAATTCTCGCTGTTTTGCTTGCTTTTTTATTGCTCCCCATGTCTTTCTCCGTACAGGCAGAGGAAGACAGCGAATACGGCTACGTGGCCAGGCTTTCCGATTCCGACCCCTCTGCCCCGCCCGCATTTATTTTTATTGCGGACAGGGAAACAGCGGAGCAATATCTCGCGGCCGGTTACATTACCTTCTATGAACCGAATTTTCCTGTCTATCTGCCGGAAGCTGTTGTTTCCTCAAACAGAAGCGTTTCCCTTCTGACAGCCGATTACTGGCAGCATACCGCCATTCGACTCCCGGAAAACACAGGTGTAGACGGAAGCGGCATTGTGGTGGGTATTCTGGATTCCGGCGTCAGTGCACATATTGATTTCGGTTCCCGGCTTCTTACCGGCTATAATATACTGGACGATTCTACGAATACGGTGGATAACATTGGGCACGGTACCCGTGTCGCCGGTATGGTGGCAAGCACCTCCGTCGGCATTGCACCCGGTGCAAGCATCTACCCGGTAAAATGCTTTGATTCCGGCGTGGATTCTTATGCCATTGACATCTTAAATGCAATGACGAAAGCAATGCTTGCCGGCTGTGATATTTTAAATTTAAGTCTTGGGTTTCCATCCTTTACATCTGCCAGCGAGTATACCTCCTTTGCAGAAACAATAGAATATGCAGAAGAAAATGGTATTCTGATTGTAGCGGCCGTAGGTAACGAAGGCGGAACCACGGTCATGTACCCTGCCGGGCTGGACGGGGTTATCGGTGTGGGAGCAGTTTCCAAAACAGCTGAGAACGCCTATACAAGAGCCACCTATTCTCAAAATAACGCTTCCGTGGACATTGTGGCACCCGGAAACTGCATCGGTGCACCGGATAAGGACAGTGAAACGGATTACGTCTCGTCCAGTGATTTGACGCGTATTAACGGCACGTCCTTTGCCAGTCCCATCATTGCAGGCGTGCTGGCACTCGGGCTTTCCTATGCACCTACGCTCAATCCCAACACTGTAGCCGATGCACTGTTATCTACTGCCCGGGATATGGGTGCTCCCGGTTTGGATAATGAATACGGGTACGGACTTGCCGATGTAACCGGTTTTTTGGCAGAGCTAGATCGGACGGACACCACGCATATGCTTCCCTGTCCGGGCGGCATCAGTATTTACCGAAAGGAAGCAGGAACGGCACAAATTTTCATTGCACAGTATGATGGGGATAACGAGCTGCACGCCCTTCTGCACACCCAGGTTCTCACCCTCCCTGCCGGGTATACAGAGTTTGATGTAACTGTCCCGAAAAACACGCGGATATTCTTGTTTGACAAACTGCATCCACTTTGCCCACCGCTGAAATACTGAAAATCAGCCCGAACCGGTTACGGTTTTCGGGTTATTTTTTTGCTTTTCTTCTGTTTTTTCACCCTTCCCCTCCCTTCTGCATACCATGTAAAGGAAGAGATTGCTTTTGGAAAGGCGGAAAAACAATGAAGCTATTTGTAATTGGCGGCGACAGCCGCATCGGATATATGGCAGAGGAGCTCGGTGCCCGGGGCGAAGCGGTGACAGGGCTTGGTATATCTTCAACCTCCATCCCTGTGCGACTTCTGACAGAGGGCGTCCGTGAGGCAGATGCCGTCATTTTAGGTGTACCGGCTACACGGGACAATGAAACGGTCTTTGCTCCCCATTACAGCGGCTTACTCCCGCTGGAAGGTGTTCTCAAAGCCTGCTTACCGCAAACGCCACTGCTTTGCGGTATGCCGGGGTCTTTTTTAGAGACCCGATGCAAGGAAGCGGGGATTCCCCTCATCGACTATTTTGCCCGGGAAGAGTTGGCACTTCTAAACGCTGTGCCTACGGCAGAAGGGGCTGTGGAGATTGCAATGCGTGAGCTGCCTATAACGCTCTGGCAGGCACGCTGTCTGGTCGTCGGCTTCGGTCGTATTGGAAAATATCTGTCCCGCATACTCACGGCACTGGGTGCAAAGGTTACAGTTTCCGCGCGCAAGGCGAAGGACTTCTCCCTTGCCCGGATGCTGGGATATGACGCTGTACACACAGAGTCTATTACCCGATCGGCACGAAACTTCGATGTGATTTTCAACACCGTTCCCGAAAAGGTGATTGATGCCGCTGTCCTGTCCACCCTCCCTGCCTCCGCATTGATCATTGACCTTGCATCCCTGCCCGGTGGTGTGGATACGGAGGCCGCAAGAGCTTTTGGTGTAAAACGGATCCATGCGCTTTCTCTCCCCGGCAAGGTGGCTCCGGTCACTGCCGGAAAAATTTTATGTGACACCGTACGGAACATATTCAGCGAAAGGAATTAAAGCAATGGATTTATCCGGCATCACAGCCGGTTTCGCACTGACCGGCTCTTTTTGTACCTTCAGTGCGGTATTGCCAGAAATGGAAAATTTAAAGCTGGCAGGTGCTAAAATCCTGCCGATTATGAGCAAAACTGCCGCCACCACCGACACCCGGTTCGGCACAGCCGAATCCTTCCGGCGGCGAATTGAAGCCATTACGGAAACAGAAATCATCACAACGGTAGAAAAGGCAGAGCCTATCGGTCCCGGCAAGCTTCTGGATATTCTGATTGTGGCACCCTGCACCGGCAATACCCTGGCGAAAATTGCCAGCGGTATTACCGACACAGCCGTTACCATGGCAGTGAAGTCACATCTGCGGAATGCCCGACCGGTTCTTCTTGCCGTTTCCACAAATGACGGTCTGTCCGGTGCCGCCAAAAACATCGGACAGCTTCTGAACAGGAAAAACGTCTTTTTCGTCCCCTTCGGGCAAGACGACCCGGACCGTAAACCCACATCACTCGTGGCAGATATGCAAAACATCGTTCCTGCCGCAGGTGCGGCACTTCTGCACAGACAGATGCAACCCCTGCTTGTTATGCGGCAAAGTCCGGGATATACGGCAAATCGGGAAACCTAAATCTAAAGCACCGGCTGTTTGTGGCCGGTGTTTTTACTTGACGTGTATGTCGCTAAAAGCTTTGCAGTCATGCTCATAGCCCATGAAATTTGTGACACAAAAAAAACTGCCCCGAATGGGACAGTCTTTTTGAGCGGTAAGTAAAATTACTTCAGTTCTACCTTTGCACCAACTTCTTCCAGCTTTGCCTTGTAGCCTTCTGCATCTTCCTTGCCTACGCCTTCCTTAACAGCCTTAGGTGCGCTTTCAACGAGAGCCTTGGCTTCTGCCAGACCCAGACCGGTGATTTCGCGAACGATCTTAATAACCTTGATCTTTTCTGCACCGATGTCAGCCAGAACTACATCAAATTCTGTCTTTTCTTCTGCAGCTGCAGCACCTTCGCCGCCTGCTGCTACTACTGCAACAGGAGCTGCAGCACTTACGCCGAATTCTTCTTCCATCATTTTTACGAGTTCGGCAACTTCCAACAATTTTAATTCTTTGATATCAGCAATAATCTGTTCAAGTTTGCTCATTGTAAAAATCCTCCTTAAATTTTATCTTTATTATTCCTGTGCCGCTTCTTCTGCGGGCACTTCTGCCGGCTCTTCAGCCGGTGCTTCTTCAGCCGGAGCTTCTGCAGCTTCCGGTTCTGCAGCAGGGGCTTCCTGTTCGGGAGCGGCTGCTTCCGGTGCGGCTACTTCTTCAGCCGGTGCTTCTGCTGCTTTTCCTGCTGCAGCATCAGCCGGCTCTACGCCGCCGTCCACGAGAGCCTGCAATGTACGTACCAAATTGGAAATAGGTGCGTTGAGGCTGCCCATAATCTTGGCGATAAGGACATCGCGAGACGGAGTGGATGCGAGACGGTTAATCTCTTCGATGGAGATTACGTTTCCATCCAAGAAACCGGCCTTGATTTCCAGATTCGGATTTTCTTTTGCGAAATCCGCCAGAACCTTTGCCGGTGCTACCGGGTCTTCACTGAGGGCCAGAGCTGTAGGACCGTTCAGAACGGGATCCAGTTCTGTGTAACCAACCTCGTTTGCGGCGAAGCGAGTCAGTGTATTCTTAACAACCTTATAGTATACGCCTGCCTCTCTCAGCTTTATGCGAAGCTTTGTGTCTTCCTCTACCGTCAGACCGCGATAGTCTACGATTACGCCAGCTGTTGCATTCTTAATCTGTTCGGTAAGCTCAACAACTGCCGCCTTCTTCTGTTCCAGAATTTTTGCGCTTGGCATATTTTTCACCTCCCATATAAAAAGGTTCTCTATCCAAATGCAGACAGAGAACCGTTTCCAATCACGTTTTCCCTTCCTCGGCGGGACTTACGCATATATGCGGCCTACTGTCTGCGGACGGACGAAATAAAAGTATTGAATTTTGTGCAGATTAGTCAGTAATTTTTGCGGGGTTCAGCTTAATGCCGGGGCCCATGGTGGAAGCTACGGCAACGCTACGCAGATACTGACCCTTTGCTGCTGCAGGCTTTGCTTTCACAATAGCATCCAGGAGTGTCTTGAAGTTTTCTGTGAGCTTATCCTTGCCGAAGGAAACCTTGCCGATGGGGCAGTGAATGATATTGGTTTTATCGAGACGGTATTCAATCTTACCGGCCTTGATGTCAGCGATTGCCTTTGCAAGGTCCATGGTAACCGTACCGGCCTTCGGGTTCGGCATGAGACCCTTGGGACCCAACACACGACCGATGCGACCGACAACACCCATCATGTCAGGCGTTGCAACAACAACGTCAAATTCAAACCAGTTTTCACTCTGAATCTTCTGTACCAGTTCCTCGCCGCCTGCATAATCTGCACCGGCTGCTTCTGCTTCTGCAATCTTGTCGCCTTTAGCAAAAACAAGAACGCGAACTTTTTTACCGGTACCGTGCGGCAGAACAACTGCACCTCTGACCTGCTGGTCAGCATGACGGGAGTCAACACCCAGCTTGATGTGGGCTTCTACCGTCTCATCAAACTTTGCTTTGGAAGCCTTAACGGCCAGATCCATAGCTTCGTCTATTTCATAAAGTTTACCGTGTTCGATAAGCTTTACGCTTTCCTGATAATTCTTTCCTCTTTTCACGAATATACCTCCTTGTGGTTGTACGGAATAAATCCTCCCACTTAATCTTCTTCTACAACAATACCCATGCTGCGTGCTGTGCCGGCAATCATGCTCATAGCAGCTTCAACGCTTGCAGCGTTCAAATCGGGCATCTTCATCTCAGCGATTTCCTTCAGCTGGCTCTTCTTAACGGTAGCCACCTTTGTCTTGTTCGGAACGCCGGAGCCACTCTCAATCTTGCAAGCCTTCTTCAGAAGGACTGCTGCCGGAGGTGTCTTCGTGATGAACGAGAACGATCTGTCTGCATACACGGTAATAACAACCGGAATAATGAGACCTGCGTCCTTTGC
Source organism: Oscillospiraceae bacterium (assembly GCA_015068765.1). Classification (GTDB taxonomy): domain Bacteria; phylum Bacillota; class Clostridia; order UMGS1883; family UMGS1540; genus SIG447. The sequence goes on along the minus strand of SVJY01000014.1, from coordinate 34,456 downwards.
TGTTTTCTCGTTGAATTCCTTGGTGAACTGTACGATATTTACACCGTACTGACCAAGTGCGGGACCCACTGGGGGTGCGGGCGTAGCTTTACCTGCGGGAATCTGCAGTTTAATGTAGCCCATGATTTTCTGTGCCATTTTTCTTTCCTCCTAATATCGTGGTTAATGGCGGACACGTCTTCTGTGCCCTCCCACCATAAAAAGCCAAAAGGCTTATTATGACAATGCTTCCACCTGATGAAATTCCAGTTCGACAGGCGTTTCGCGGCTGAACATGGAAACACATACACGTAATTTGCGTTTTTCCATATTGATTTCTTCAATCACGCCGACAAAGCTTTCCAGGGGACCGTCCGTTACCCGAACGTTATCACCCACTTCAAAGTCAAACTTAACTACCTGTGCTTCCACACCCATCGCTTCCACTTCCGCATCGGAAAGCGGAACAGGCTTGGAGCCCGGGCCGACGAATCCGGTACAGCCACGCGTATTGCGAACCACATACCAGCTCTCGTCTGTCATGACCATTTTAATGAAAACATAACCGGGATATATTTTGCGAAGAACAACCTTCTTTTCGCCGTCTTCCTTTTGCTCCACGACCTCTTCCATGGGCACACGGATATCCTGGAAGTACTCTTGCATCCCTCTGTTTTCAACGGTTTTTTCAATATTTGCTTTTACTTTGTTTTCGTAGCCCGAATATGTATGGACTACATACCATTTCAAATTACCGGCCATAGTGACTCTGTGCCCACTCCATATCGGGGCACAACCTCCTCATCAAGATTATGGAATTACTGCATCAGAGCCATATAGCCCCTTGAAAATAACAGATCCAAAATCCAGATGCCAATACCAACGAGCAAAATAACAATAATAACAACACCGGTATTATTGATAAGCTGCTTCTTGGAAGGCCAGATAACCTTTTTGATTTCTGCTTTTAAATCCTTGAAGAACTTTCCGATTCTTGAAAAAAACTTTTTCATGCCTATACCTCCATAGGGTACTTATTTCGTTTCTTTGTGTGCAGTATGCTTCTTGCAAAATCTGCAATACTTATTCATTTCGATACGATCGGGCGTATTCTTCTTGTTCTTCATGGTGTCATAATTGCGCTGTTTGCATTCGGAGCAAGCTAAAGTAATTTTTACTCGCATGTGTTTTACACCTCCCACATAAAAAAAGACTTCTTTTGAGAAGTATTGCAATTATATCACAGTCTTTTGTGCTTGTCAATACTTTTTTTGTTTTTTCTTAAATTTTTTTAATTTCTGCATTGATTTCGGCAATACGGGTCTCCACTTTTTCCTTGGAAACCACTGCCAGGCTGGAAAAGGAATAGGAAAGTGCCTTCTCCATCATTTCGATTGCCTCTTCCTTCCGCCCCATGGCGTAAAGCGTTTCACCGTAGTGATAATACGGTATGGGAACCCCTAATTTCTTGCCTGTCAGCTCTTTATACATTGTATAACTGCTGTCCAGGTCTCCGCAAAGGCGATAGGTAAGTGCCAGATTGTCGGTAATCGCCTCGTCGTACTTGTCGAAGGCGTAAGCGTCCTGATTGACCTCCATTGCCCGTTGCAGCTGTCCGTTTAAGAGAAGAAGCTGTCCCAGTGTGCCGTATACTGCCGCGTCCTTACCCTGCTTCAGCTGGTCTTCCAAAATGGAAATTGCTTTCGCAATGTCGCCCTTTTTCCAGACGAGAAGGGCACGGTTGACTGCCGCCCGGCGTGCCGTTTCCGGCTTCATTTTCTTATGGGCGGCCGCGTCCAGCACTCGCTCAGCATCCTCCAGCCTTCCTGCCTTGAGACAGACAAAGCCGTAATACAGAATGTACTCCGTACGAAGCCGTTTGGTGCGGAATGCCTTTTCCATATAGGCAAGCCCCTTTTCCGGGTTTTTCTTATATGCCTTCGCACCCTGAATCATCAGTATATCGGGCAGCTTGATAAAAATTGCTACAATAAGGTATACACACAGTGTTAAAAGACCCAGCTGCATACCGCCTAATCGGAACATACAAAAAACCAACGCCGCCGGCAGGAATACCGTTAAAATATGTTGCACGTCTTATTCTCCTTTCCGGCTGTTTTAAAATTCTGCCGTACCGACTGTACGGGGGAAGGGCAGTACGTCACGGATATTGCTCATACCGGTTACATACATAACCATTCTCTCAAAGCCCAGACCGAAGCCTGCATGCTTGGCACCGCCATAGCGGCGAAGGTCCATGTACCAGCTGTAATCCGCCTCTTCCATGCCCATTTCACGGATACGGGCCGCCAGCCGTTCTTCCCGTTCTTCTCTCTGGCTTCCGCCGATGAGCTCTCCTACGCCCGGCACTAAAAGGTCCATGGCGGCAACGGTTTTCCCGTCATCGTTCTGCCGCATATAGAAGGCTTTGATTTCCTTGGGATAATCGGTAACAAATACCGGTCTGCCGAACACTTTTTCGGATAAGTATCTCTCGTGTTCCGTCTGCAAATCCGCACCCCAGAATACCGGATAGTTAAATTCTTCTGTTGCCTTTTCCAAAAGCTCGATTGCCTCTGTATAGGTCACGTGTGCAAAGGAAGCATTTGCCACTGCCTCAAGCCGTTCAATAAGACCCTTGTCCACAAACTGGTTGAGGAACTCCAGGTCTGCCGGTGCATTATCCAGCACAAAGCGGATAATATATTTAACCATTGCTTCTGCAAGCTCCATGTCATCTGCCAGCTCCGCGAAGGCAATTTCCGGCTCAATCATCCAGAACTCCGCCGCGTGGCGAGGTGTGTTGGAATTTTCGGCACGGAAGGTAGGACCGAAGGTATAAACCTTGCCGTAAGCCAGTGCCAGTGCTTCTGCGTTTAGCTGTCCGCTTACGGTAAGCGAGGTTTGCTTGCCGAAGAAGTCCTTGGAGAAGTCCACCTCACCCACATCCATGGTGGTTACCCTGAACATTTCGCCTGCACCCTCACAATCGCTGCCGGTGATAATGGGGGTATGGATATATACAAACCCGTTTTCCTGGAAAAACTTGTGAATGGCGTATGCACAAAGGGAACGAATACGGAAAACGGCGGAAAACGTGTTGGTACGGGGACGGAGATGGGCAATCGTCCGCAAATATTCAAAGCTGTGCCGCTTTTTCTGCAAGGGATATTCCGGATGCGAAGCCCCTTCCAGTTTGACTTCCTCCGCGTGGATTTCAAAGGGCTGTTTGGCATCAGGCGTCTGCACAACCTTGCCGCTGACGGTGATGGCCGCACCCACGTTCAGCTTGGCCGCAATTTCAAAGCCCACCGTATTTTCATCAAAAACAATCTGTACCGTTTCAAAACAGCTGCCGTCGTTTAAGGCGATGAAGCCGAAATTTTTCGATACACGCACGCTTCTTGCCCAGCCTGCAATGACGACCTCCGTCATGGTTTTGTTTTCCTTGCACAGGGTTTTAATCAGTGTCCGTTCCATATAAATCCTTCCTTTCAAAATAAAGCTTCGTTTCCTCTGTATCCTTTCGGATTTGCCTGCAAAGCGTCCCTACATCGGCAAATTGCTGTTCCGGTCGCAAAAACGACAGAAGGGTAATTTCCGCTTCCTCACCGTAGACCGTCCGGGAAAAATCAAGAAGATGACTTTCCGCCCGGGGCACAGCCCTTTCCACCGTGGGATTTTGTCCGATGTTGGTCACGCTCTTATAATCCTTGTTTCCGATCCGGGTCCGGCTGATGTAGACCCCCTTTCGGGGCAACAGCAGTTCCCTCGGAATTTGTATATTTAAGGTAGGAAATCCGATTTCCCTCCCTAATTTTTTCCCTTCCTCCACCACACCGGTAAGTGTATAGGGTGCAAAGCTCAGTGCATTGACCGCTTCAATCTCCCCTGCCGTCAGAAGCTTCCTCAGGCGAGTGCTGGAGATGGTTTCCTTGCCACTTTCAATTCTGTTCGTAATCTCGCACCGGATTCCGTTTTCTTCGCAAAGACGCCGGAGAAGGGTCGCATCCCCCGCGGCCTGCTTTCCAAACCGGTAGTTAAACCCTGCCGCCACATACGCCGCATCCAGCTCGTCCTTCAAGATATTTTTTACGAAGGCTTCCGGCGAAAGGCTTAAGATTTCCTTTCCCCGCTCCTCCGCATGAACCCTATCCACACCGATTTCCGTCAGCCGCCGCATTTTCATGGCAGACGTCATCAAAAAACCCGGTGCCGCCTCCGGTCGAAGGACCGTCAGCGTATGGGGAACGAACAGGTATACCACACTTTCCAGCCCCATGCGGCTTGCATACGCCGTCATGCGTCGCACAAGAAACTCGTGGGCCTTATGTACCCCGTCAAAGTTACCAAGAGCAATTGCCGTGGCCATAGCTTTCTCCCTTAATAAAAACTTGTGATCATTTTGAGAATGTGAACGCCGTCTGTAAGGATGTCCCCGGAGACACAAAGCAGTGTGCCATCCGGCGTAAATAACGCATACTCCCCTTCTGCCTGATAGGGATTAAAAATGGGAACACCGTTACGCACTTTCTTTTCGTCCGCCTCGCACACTGTCACCGCCGGCAAATGCCCGAAAACTGTTTTCACAGGCAATACGCCCCGGGTGGGCTCTGTTTCAAAATCGGCAAGGGGAACTGCATTTTCCTTTGTAAATCTGCCGCATTCTGTCCGTACCAAGGCGGTCATATGTGCACCACAGCCCAGCCTCTCGCCCATGTCCTTACAAAGGGTACGGATATATGCCCCTTTGGAGCATTCCACTCTAAAGGTTACCTCCGGCAGCGGTGCTGCCAGAAGCGTAATATGATAAAATGTGACACGCCGTGGCTTTCGTTCCACCGTGATGCCCTGCCGTGCCAGTGCATACAGCCGCTGGCCGCCATGATGCACCGCAGAATACATGGGTGGAATTTGGTCACATTCCCCTTCAAAGGAACGCATCACTTCTGTAATTTCTTTTTCGCCGCAGTCTACGGGTTTTTCTTCCAGCACTGTGCCGGTACTGTCCTCTGTGTCGGTGGTTTGTCCCAGTCGCATCGTACATTCGTAGGTCTTTTTCGCCGCCACCACATACTCTACTGCATGGGTTGCCTTGCCGATACAGATAGGAAGCACCCCTTCCGCCATAGGGTCAAGGGTTCCGGTATGTCCCACGCGTCTTGTACCGACCGCCCGCCGTACCCGTGCCACCACATCGTGACTGGTGAGCCCCGTCGGCTTCCATATATTAACTATGCCGTCCATAGGCCTCCCCTATTATTGTAATGATTTTTTCCTTCCATTCGGAAAGAGAACCGTCCACACTGGCACCTGCCGCTCTGGCGTGACCGCCGCCCCCCAAAGCCTTGCAGACAGCCGCCGCATCCAGAAAAGCGTTTGTTCGCATGGAAAGCTTAATCTGTCCATCCTTTTCCCGAAGGAGTACACCCGTCTCCACGCCGGCAATCGTACGCAGTACGCCGGAAAGATTACTTGTATCCTCATCGGTAGCCCCTGTTTCCGAAAGCAGAGCTTCCGAAACAAGACCCACCGCCGTTCTCCCCTCGTGGGCAAGGGTCATGGCGTGTAAAACCGCCGCCTCCAGACGAATTTTCGCCAGAGAATTTTGTTCAAAAACCTGGTGGCAGACCTTTCCGCTTTCCGCACCTGCCTCCAAAAGAAACGCCGCAATTTTGTGGGTCTTCGCCGTTGTATTGGCATAGCGGAAACCGCCTGTATCCGTCACAATGCCGGTATAGAGGGTTGTCGCCGCCTTCCCGAGGGATACGCCGGATGCCATATAAAGCTCTGCCACAATTTCTGCCGCAGCCGCCGCAGTCGGCACAATCAAATTGATATCGCCAAAGCCGTCATTGGTAATATGATGGTCAATTACCACACGGCATTTTGCCTTTTCAAAAATCGGTGCACGATCTCCAAGCCGGAAAATATCGCCGCAATCAATCGCAATGCATGTATGCACGCTCGGTACGTCTTCCGGCATAGGGGAAAAACTGCCGCCGAGAAACGCCAAATCTGTCCGGACCGGCTCTTCCGTATAAATGGTATACGCCACCCCGAAGCTTTCCAAGAGCTTTCCCAGTGCCAGTGCAGATGCAATCGCATCTCCATCCGCACTCTTATGGGGCAGAATTGCCGCATTTCCTGCTTGCCGCAGTGCATCCAGCAGTGCTTTCATCGTCTTCGTCCCTTCCTATTCCGAGGCTTCCTCACCCATAACATCCTTCAGCACCTGATTGATATGGGCACCGTAGGCAATGGAGTGGTCCGCCTTGAAAATAAATTCGGGAACCGCCCGGAGCTTCAGCCGGTTTCCGATTTCCCGGCGGACGAAGCCGGATGCGGCTTTCAAGGCTTTTATGGTATCTTCCTCCGCCTGTTCGCCGCCCATTACGCTTATATATGCCGTGGCATAGCGAAGGTCACGGGTGACCTCCACCTGCACAACGCTGACTATTTCTGCAATACGGGGGTCTTTCAGCGTGCGGATAACCGCACCCAGCTCACGCCGTACTTCTTCATCTATGCGATTTTGTCTGTATCCCGCCATAGGCTCCTCCTATCGGGCGACTTCCTCCATAACGGAGCATTCAACAATATCGCCCTCTTTAATATCATTAAATTTCTCAAAGCTCATGCCGCATTCATAACCGGATGCCACTTCCTTCACGTCATCCTTAAAGCGACGCAGTGTAGCAAGGTCCCCTTCATGAATAACAATACCGTCACGCACAATACGCACCATACAGCCTCTCTGAATCTTACCGTCCTGTACATAACAGCCGGCAATGGTGCCCACGCCGCTGACCTTGAATGTCTGACGGATTTCAGCGTGACCGATGGTCACTTCCTTAAATTCCGGTGCCAGCATACCCTTCATAGCCGCTTCGATTTCCTCGATAGCCTGATAAATGACACGGTACATCCGCATATCCACCTTGTGCATTGCCGCCGCACTTCTTGCACCGGAGTCAGGCCGGACATTGAAGCCGACGATAATGGCATTGGATGCGGTTGCCAGCATAACGTCTGATTCCGTAATGGCACCGACTGCACCGTGGATAACACGCACACGTACTTCCTCGTTGGAAATCTTCTCCAAAGACTGTGTAACGGCTTCCACAGAGCCACGCACGTCTGCTTTTACGATGATGTTCAAATCCTGTACATTTCCCTGCTGAATCTGGCTGAACAAATCCTCCAGAGAAACAATACTGGTTGCCTGTCTGTGTTCGTCCTGTACCTTTTGCTTTCTGGCTTCTACCACGTTCCTTGCCATTTTTTCGTCTGTGACGGCATAGAATAGGTCACCACCCTCACAGACCTCGTTCATACCTGTGATTTCCACCGGTGTGGAGGGGCCTGCACTCTTGAGGCGATTGCCCTTGTCGTCCAGCATGACACGAACACGTCCCATAGAGGTGCCGGAAACAATCGTATCACCCGTGTGGAGCGTGCCGTTCTGTACCAAAACGGTAGCCACCGGGCCTCTTCCCTTGTCAAGCCGTGCTTCAATGACTGTACCGCGTGCCAAGCGGTCGGGGTTAGCACGAAGCTCCTTCATGTCTGCTACCAAAAGTACCATTTCCAAAAGGGAATCAATATTTTGATGGAGTTTAGCGGAGATGGGCACGCAAATGGTATCGCCGCCCCAATCCTCCGGAACGAGACCGTGCTCGGTAAGCTCCTGCATAACACGGTCCGGATTTGCATTTTCTCTGTCGATTTTGTTAATAGCAATCACGATGCTGACCCCTGCGGCCTTGGCATGGTCCAAAGCTTCAATGGTCTGCGGCATGATACCGTCATCCGCCGCCACCACAATAATGGCAACGTCTGTAACCTGTGCACCACGGGCACGCATCGCCGTAAAGGCTTCGTGGCCGGGGGTATCCAGGAAGGTAATCCGCCGGTCACCGAGACGCACACTGTATGCACCGATGTGCTGGGTGATGCCGCCGGCTTCCGTGGCAATTACGTTGGCGGAACGGATTGCATCCAGAAGGGAGGTTTTACCGTGGTCAACGTGACCCATAACCACAACAACCGGATCACGGGGAACCAGGCTCGCTTCATCGTCCGCATCGTCGCCGAACAGGATATCCTCATCGGTTACAATCACTTCTTTTTCCACAATGGCGTTCATGTCCTCGCCAATGAGTGCCGCCGTATCAAAGTCGATGCTCTGGCTCACAGATGCCATAATACCCAGCTGCATCAGCCGCTTGATGACCTCTGTAGGACTCTGTCCGAGCCGTTCGGCAAACTCGCCGACGGAAATCTCGTCCGGCACCATTACTTTTTTCGGCTCCGCCTTCTTTTCCTTTTCTTTTTCCTTTTTGGGCGGTGCTACAGGTGCCGCCTGATTCGGCTGCCCGTTTTTTGCACGCTTTTGCCCCTTCTTTATCTTCTGTTTTGTGGTTGCCTTCTCCGTAATTTCCGGGGCTACCATTTCCTCGATTTTTTCGTTCTGTTCAATCTTTTCCAGGTCTACCACCGAGTTACGGGTGTCCACATACCGGTTTTTCTTTCCCTCTTGCTTTTCCGGTTCGGGGGCTTCCTCTTCCGGTGACGCCTTTTCCTCCTGCACCGGTTTTTCCGCCGGCTTTGGCTTTTCCTCCACTTTTTTCTTCAGGAACTCGCTGATATCGGAGCCGTCGTCAAAGCTTTGGATGTAATAATCAAATATTATATCCAAATCTGCCGCTGTTAATGTACTCATATGGTTTTTTGTTCCCATATCGTATTTTATCAGCATATCAATGACATCTTTATTGACAAGCTCCAAATCCTTTGCGATTGAATGAATTCTCGGTTTATTCTGCTTTGCTGTTTTAGCCAATATAGCCACCCCCATAAATTTTCAAAATTGCCGCCGCAAATCCTTTGTCCCGAATACCCAGCACGGATACCCTTCCTTTTCCCGTACACTGTGCCAGGCTTTTGACCGTACCAAAGGAAATCCAGGGCGTTTTGTAAGTCGTGCATTTATCTTGCATCCGCTTTTTCGTATTTTCCGAAGCGTCCTCCGCCACAATCAAAAGGGGCAATTTTCCACTTCGCACAAGTGCTTCGCACGCCTCGCTTCCGAACGCTGCACGGCCGGCTCTGACGCACAAACCAATCATACCCTCCAGTTTATGCATACCTATCTCCTAATTGCTTGTAAATCTCTGCATCAATGCTTGCGGCCAGTGCCCGTTCTGCACGTCTTTGCTGCTTTGCCCGCTCTATACAGGCAGAATCCTTGCAAAGGTACGCACCTCTGCCGTCCGCACGGCCGCCCTCGTCCAGCATAACCGTCCCCTCCGGCGTCCGCACCAGGCGATGCATTTCCTTTTGCGGCTTTGCCGTCCGACAGCTGATGCACATTCGCATTTTTGCCGGTTTGTTCGCCACCTTAGAACACCTCGCCTACTTCCTTATCGCTCTTGATATCAATTTTCCAGCCGGTCAGCTTTGCCGCCAGACGTGCATTCTGTCCTTCCTTACCGATGGCAAGGGAAAGCTGGAATTCCGGTACAACCACCTCAGCGGATTTTCCTTCTTTATCCAGCGTTACCCGCAGTACCTTTGCCGGGCTTACGCTTTCTGTAATAAATACCGTGGGGTCCTCGCTGTATTTGACAATGTCCACCTTTTCTTCTCCCATGCCACGAAGCACAGCCGCCACACGGGCTCCTTTTTGTCCTACGCAGGCACCCACCGCATCCACGTTGGGATTGTTGGAGCATACAGCGATTTTGGAACGGGAGCCTGCCTCTCTGGCAATACTCTTGATTTCCACCGTTCCGTTTGCAATTTCCGGCACTTCCCGTTCAAAGAGACGGCGTACCAGACCCGGATGTGTGCGGGACACCGTAATCTGCAGACCCTTGGAGGTATTCCGTACCTCTGTTACATATACAAGAAGCTTCTGTCCCGGATGATATACCTCGCCCGGTGCCTGCTCCTGTATGGGCATAATCGTTTCGGTAGAACCGATTTCAATCAGCACACCGCGTTTTTCATTCTTCTGCACAGTGCCCATGATTACATCGTTTTCCTTATTCTGGTACTCGGAGTACATTCTGCCCCGTTCCTCTTCCCGGATGTGCTGTACCAGCATTTGCTTTGCATTTTGTGCGGCGATACGACCAAAATTCTTCGGTGTGGTTTCCAGTACCACCACGTCACCCATGCCATACCGAGGATTGATTTTCTGTGCCTCCTCCAGCGTCAGCTCATTGGCGGAATCCTCTACCGTTTCCACGACGGTTTTCTGTGTGTGTACACGGATATTTCCTTCCTCGTCAATATCCACTTCCACGTTTTCCCCGGCATTGTAGTATTTTCTGTACGCACTTGCAAGGGCGGTACGGAGTGTTGCCAGAAGGTCATCCTTGTTGATTTTCTTTTCCTTCTCCAAAAGGTCCAATGCCATCATCAGTTCGTTTGCCATTTTGCTTCTCAATCCTTTCAAAAATTCCCATCGAACACGGTGTGTACCTTTGCCACCTGTCCGGCTTCAAAGCGGCACATTTCGCCGTCCTCTGTTTCTATAGTAATGTATTCTTTATCATATGCCCGCAGAATTCCCTGAAGGCTTTTTTTCCCGTCTATCGGTGCATACAGGCGGACTTCTGTTTTCTCGCCGATCGCCGTCATAAAGTGCCAGTCCCTCGAAAGCTCCCGCTCAAGCCCCGGTGAGGAAACCTCCAGACAGTATGCCGCCTCTATGGGGTCCTCTTCATCCAGTACCTTTTCCAGTGCCCGGCTCACATACTCGCAATCCGTAAGGTCAACACCGTTTTCTCCGTAAAGGTACACACGTAAAAACCAATCCGGTCCTTCTTTTTTATATTCCACGTCGTACACCCGAAGGCCACGCTCTGCGGCAATCGGCTCCGCCATGGATTCTACCAGTTTTTCAATTTTCGCCATGGTATTCTCCTGCAATTATAAAACTAAACTGTGAGGGCGGCAAAATCTGCCGCCCTCATAATCCAGCTCGTATTATATCACAGTTTTTTGGTAAATGCAAGCATTTTTACAATTTTTTTCAATTTTATGTGGAAAAACGGGGAGAAAAACAGTTTTCCCACCGAAAACCCTTGTCAATTTCCGCAGTTTATGATACAATATACAGAAAAGAATCTGCCGTCCCGTCCATGCGGTCCGGTAGGCAAATGTTCGTTACGAGGTAGAAAAAATGCGGAAATTTGATACAAAAACCCAATATTTAAAATACAAGGTGCTCAGGGAAGTTGCCCGCCTTGCATGGGCGGATCAGCTGGAGGAAAAAATTGCCGACATTCCGGAAATCCTTGCCCCCGGTCCGAAAGCCACCATGCGGTGTTGCATTTATAAAGAACGTGCCATATTATTAAAGCGTGTGAAATTGGCGATGGGTGGCAACCGTGAAAACCCCAACGTCATCGAAGTTATCCCCATCGCCTGTGACGAATGTCCCGTCGGCGGCTATGAGGTCACGGCGGCATGTCGGGGTTGCCTTGCCCACCGGTGCGAGGATGTGTGCCCTGTAGGTGCCATTACCTTCGACCAGCAGCAGAAGGCACACATTGATAAAGCCAAATGCATCGAATGCGGCGCCTGCGCCAAGGTCTGTCCCTTCAGTGCGATTACCAACCACAAACGCCCCTGTCAAAACGCCTGCAAGGTGCGTGCCATTTCCATAGACGAGAATCTGGCGGCCTGCATTGATAACGACGCATGTATCGCCTGCGGCGCCTGTGTGTATCAGTGCCCCTTCGGTGCGATTTCCGATAAATCCTACATCTTAGATGCCATTGACCTAATTAAAAAAAGTGAAGGCAACACGAAATACAGGGTGTATGCCGTGGTCGCCCCCACCGTTTCCAGTCAGTTTACCTATGCGAAGCTTGGGCAGGTCATCACCGGCATCCGTGCCCTCGGTTTTCACACCGTTGTGGAAGCGGCACTGGGTGCAGACATGGTGGCGGCGGCAGAAAGCCGGGAGCTTGCAGAAAAAGCGTTTCTGGCCAGTTCCTGCTGTCCCGGCTTTGTCTCTCTTATAGAAAGGAAATTTCCTTCTCTTATCCCCTTTGTTTCTCACACGCTTTCTCCCATGGCCACCATCGGTAAATATCTGAAGGAAAAAGAGCCGGACGCAAAGGTGGTCTTTATCGGTCCCTGCACGGCAAAGAAGGCGGAGGCGCAGAAGGAAGCCGTAACGCCCTATGTGGACGTGGCTTTGACCTTTGAAGAACTGCAAGCACTTTTTGACAGCCGGGAGCTGGATATCACCGCCATGGAGGAAAGTTCCCTGGATAACGCCTCCTTCTTCGGCCGTATTTTCGCCCGTTGCGGCGGTCTTGCCGAGGCGGTGGCACAGGGACTGAAGGAGCAGGGTCTGGAAGATTTCGAGCTGAAGCCTGTCTCCTGTGACGGCATTGAAGAATGCCGGGTTGCCCTTCTCAAAAAAACGAAGAACCTCCTGGATGCAAACTTTATTGAGGGCATGGTCTGCACAGGCGGCTGTATCGGCGGTGCCGGTTGCCTGACCCACAGACCGCAGGATAAAATACAAGTGGAAAAGCATAGCCGAGATGCCGGAGGAAAAACGATCACCGATGCTATCCGGCATATAGAGGCAGAATAAAAATGGTAAGGATAGTGCAGTAAGACTCGAACACATGATGAATTTATGTTTTTAAACCATATTGAGTTCAAGTCTTACTGCACTAGGGGAATGTGCTAAATACGGCATCCTCTATGCAAAGAATTTGGAAATATAGCCTTGTGCCCATACAAACAGGAGAATGACGGGAAGAATGTAGGCCACATAAAACCGGAGCCACTTGGGGAAGCGGAGCCCTTTGCCCGTATTGGCTTCCTCCAGAAATGCGTTCCAGCCCCACGCCTTTTTCCGGGTTGCAAACAGTACATACACCAAAGAGCCAAGGGGCAGGATATTGTTACTGATGATGAAATCCTCCAAATCCAAGATTGTACTTCCGGTGCCGAGCGGCGTCACCCCGGAAAGAAGATTGAAGCCCAAGGCACAGGGAAGGGACAGCAGAATCAGCAGAATGCAGTTAATAAGACAGGATTTTTTACGGCTCCAGCCCCACATATCCATGCCGAAGGAAAGAATGTTTTCAAACACGGCAACCACCGTGGAAAAGGCGGCAAAAACCATGAACAGGAAAAAGAGCGTCCCCCAAATTCTTCCACCTTGCATAGCGGTGAAAACGTTTGGAAGTGCCTCGAAAATAAGACTGGGTCCCTGGCCGGGATTGATGCCAAAGGCAAAGCAGGCAGGAATCACAATCAGCCCTGCCACCAGCGCCACAGCCGTGTCCACAGCAGCAATGGATACGCTTTCGCTCAGAAGCCGTCTTTCTTTTTTAATATACGAGCCGAAAATCGCCATAGAGCCCATGCCGATAGAAAGGGTGAAGAACGCCTGTCCCAGTGCTGCCGACAAAACATTGGCCAGACCCTTTTCCGCTATCTTTCCAAAGTCGGGTACGAGATAGTAACGGAGCCCCTCTCCGGCACCCGGAAGGGTTATCACATGGACGGCAAGCACCATAATAATGGACAAAAGTGCCAACATCATCACCTTAGTCACCTTTTCCACGCCGTTTCTGAGACCCATAGAGCAAACGAGGAAGCCGAGAATGACGGTGAGACACATACAGCCCACCACAATATACGGGTTGCCTGTCACCGCACTAAACTGTGCGGCAATGTCGGTGGCATCCACGCGCACGAAATCGCCCCGAATCATTTTAAAAAGATAGGCAAACATCCAACCCGTTACAGTGGTATAAAACATCATCAGGATATAATTGCCCGCCATACCGATTTTACTGAAATGATGCCACTTCGTCCCCTTCGGCTCCAAGGAACGGAAGGACTCCGCAATGCTTTTCTGGCTTGCACGCCCCACAGAAAACTCAACCGTCATAATGGGTAGACCGAAAATTAAGAGAAACAGCAAATAAATTAGAATAAATGCTGCACCGCCGTATTCACCCACAATATACGGAAACCGCCAGATATTTCCCAGTCCGATTGCACACCCGGCGGATATGAGCACGAAGCCGAGGCGTGAACCGAATTTTTCTCTTTCGCCGTTCATATTCTACACTCCTTTTGCGAATATCGTCTTATTCTATCATAAAAATTTTTTCTTTGCAAGCATAAAAACGGTCGGGCCTCATTTTTTTACATAAAATCTCCTCTGCTTCTTGCAAAATACTGCACTTTCTGGTATACTGTTTCCAGGTGCAAAGCAGCACCAATTTATATAGAAACGGAATGATAGAAATGCTTTCAAAAGAATGGAGTGCTTTAAAAAACGGCAGTGATATCCGCGGCGTGGGAAGCGAAGGCGTTCCGGGTGCGGCAGTGACGCTCACGGATTCGGTGGTAGAAGCCATCGCCCACGGCTTTGTGGTATTCCTACAGGAAAAATACAGCCTTGCACCGGAGAAAATCACCGTCGCTATCGGGCACGACAGTCGTATTTCCGCACAGCGGATTAAAAACGCCTGCACTCGTGCCATCACCTCTACCGGGGCAAACGTACTGGACTTCGGACTTTGTACCACCCCTGCCATGTTTATGTGCACCGTAGACGAAACGCTGACGGTGACCGGCTCTGTCATGCTAACGGCAAGCCACCTGCCTTTTAACCGCAACGGTTTGAAATTTTTTACACCGGAGGGCGGTCTGGAAGGCAGTGACATAACGGAAATTCTTACCTATGCACAAGAAAACCGCCGAGCAGGCAGTGGTGCCGGCAAGGTGGAGTGTATGGACTTTTTATCCAGATATGCTGCACATATTTCCCAAATCATCTGTGCCGAAACCGGTCTGGAAAAGCCGTTTGACGGCATGAAAATTGCTGTAGATGCCGGAAACGGTGCCGGTGGCTTCTATGCAGAAAAGGTCCTGAAGCCGCTGGGGGCGGATGTAAGCGGCAGCTGCTTTTTGGAACCGGACGGCACTTTCCCGAACCATATCCCCAACCCGGAGGACAAGGAAGCCATGCAGGCCATTTCCAAGGCTGTAACTGACTCCGGCTCCGATCTGGGCGTTATCTTTGACACGGATGTGGACCGTGCCGCCATTGTGGACCATACCGGTCGGGAAATCAACAAAAATAAGCTGATCGCCTTAATTTCCGCCGTTTTAATGGAAGAGAAAAAGGGAACGGTGGTCACCGATTCCGTCACCTCCGCCGGTCTTGCCGTCTTTATTCGGGACACCTTGGGCGGCATCCATCACCGCTTTAAGCGTGGCTACAAAAATGTAATCAATGAGGCCAAGCGATTGAATACAGAAGGGGTATACTGCCCTCTCGCCATTGAGACCAGCGGCCATGCGGCACTTCTGGAAAACTACTTCCTGGACGACGGAGCCTATCTTGTCACCAAGCTTTTAATCAAGGCGGTCAAAATGCGTGCCCAGGGTCGGAAGCTTACGGAGCTGATCGCGGACCTGAAGGAACCCGCATTCGCCGCCGGACATCGGCTCAGCCTCACCGGTGCAGACTATAAGGCGGACGGGCAACAAATACTGGATGCCCTCTCTGTCGCCGTAGAAAAAAATGACCGAATGGAGCTGGAAGCCCCCAATTTCGAGGGTATGCGTGTGAATATCGGTGACGGTTGGTTTCTCCTCCGTCTTTCCCTGCATGATCCACTTATGCCGCTGGATATCCAGTGCGATTCCGAGGACTGTCTGAAGGAAATTTATGCATTTCTCCGTGCCTTCCTGTCTAGCTTCGACACCATTGATATTTCTTCCCTTGTGTGATTAAAAATTTTAAAAAAACGGGTGGCTTTCTAGTCACGAAGAATAAACAAAAAACTTCGTAGATTCCTGTTTCCCTTTTTCAATCAAATACAAAATTTTACCTGCATATAAAAACTACAACGGTTCAAACTAACTACTGCACCGACAAATTATAGTTTTTATTTTAAAAGGAGTAGATGAAAATGGCAAACAGTAATAAGAGAAATCTCGTACCCGAAGCACGTGCAGCACTGGATAGATTCAAGATGGAAGCTGCAAGCGAAGTTGGCGTAAACCTCAAGGACGGTTATAACGGCGACCTGACAAGTAAGCAGGCCGGTTCCGTTGGCGGACAGATGGTTAAGAAGATGATCCAGTCTTACGAAAACAGCATGAAATAATTGTTGTTTCCTTTGCTAAAGTGGTTTAGCCACAATAAAAGGGGCTGCCTCGCTAAAAAAGTGAGGCAGCCCCTTTGCTGTTACTTTCGTACAGACTGTATTTAAAATATGTCCTCGGAAAAGTGCCGGATATCTTCATAAACATATGTAGGCTTTTCCGTTGCCCGTTCCGCATCTTCCCGTGTCCCTTCTCCGGACAGCACCAGCACTGCATCCACACCGGCACGTATGCCGCAGGCGATATCTGTATAAATCCGATCCCCTAAGACAACGGTCTGTTCCTTAGAAAAACCGGTTTTTTCCATAGCCAGGAGAGGCATGGCGGGCTCGGGTTTTCCAAGCACCAGAGGACGTCTCCCCGTAGCGTTGTAGAGCATATCGCATACCGAGCCGCAATCAGGTACGGACCCGTAGGCTGTAGGACAGACAAGGTCCGGGTGACTGGCAACATAATCAATGTCCCGACCCAATAAAATGCAGGCCTCCTCCAATTTCCGGAAGGTCAGCTCCGTATCAAAGCCTACACAAAGACAGTCAATGTCATCGGAAAGAGTGTCACAAACCGAAAGCCCTGCCGACCTAAGCTGTGTTTTAAAGGACTCTGTTCCAAATACATATATTTTTTTGTAGCCCATTTTCTCCAGATGTATTGCCGTAACATTTACGCTTGTCACGTAATCCTCTTTTGTTGTGGCAATGCCGAAACGGTTCATTTTCTCGATGTAGCTCTCCACGCCTTTGGAGGAATTGTTTGTCATGAAAATGTAGCGTCCGCCCTTTTTTTTGATATTTTCCAGAAAGGGAATTACCCCCGGAAATAAATTGTTGTCCAGATAAATTGTGCCGTCCATATCCAAAAGAAACAGCTTTTTATTTTTAAGTCCTTCCACAGTTTATGCTCCCATTTCAGATTATTTTTAATTATTGTATCACCTTCGTCCTCTTTTGTCAATGCATTTTCTTCCATTATACCTGCACTTCTTCCAACATACCTGCACTTATTTTACCAAAAGACTTGACGGCGACCGGCAGGGTGGAGTATAATAAAAGCCAGAAAGACGATAGGAGTGGTTTCATGCGTAAAATTTTTCTTTGTTTTGCATTACTTTCCCTTTTGGTCTGTGCCGCCTGTTCGACAGAAGAGGCTACCAAACCTGAAGAAAGTTTGACGCCGGAAAATGTGCAGGAAAAGGTATCTGCCTTTCTTCGGGGTGAAAATAAAGGGCTGATTGAGGAACTAACCCATGGCCAGGAATAATTGTATTCCCGGAAAAGTTGCAGCCATCCATGATATTGCAGGCTTTGGACGCAGTTCGCTTACGGTGGTTATGCCTACCCTAAGCGTCATGGGGTTTCAGACCTGTCCTGCTCCGACTGCCGTACTCTCTTCCATAACCGGCTTTTATACCGGGTACGCCATGGAGGATTTAACACCCTTCCTGTCTCGCTGTTTTGCCCACTGGAAGAAGGAGCACTGCGAATTTGACTGCATTTATACCGGATTTATCGGGTCTGCCGAGGGCGTAAGCATTGCCCATCATTTTATTATGGAAACGGGTGCCCCACTGGTGGTGGTGGACCCTGTTTTTGCCGATGACGGCAGGTGTTACGACTGCTTTGACCATGCCATGGCCAAAGCCATGTCCGAGCTGATTCGTTCGGCGGATGTGATTACGCCGAACCTGACCGAGGCGTGTTTTCTGTCGGGAATTCCCCATGCCGCCGATTTTGCTACGGCAAAACGCTGCCTCCGCCACTTGGCGGAAACCGTTCGGGGAAGTGTAGTCATTACAGGTGTTCCTTGCGATGACAGCGTGGTAGTTTTGCTGTATGACCGCAGTACGGATGCCGCCTATCAAATTGAAAACCCCTATCTGCACAGCCATTATCCGGGCACCGGTGATCTGTTCACTTCCGTGCTGACAGGTGCACTTCTTTCCGGTGCATCCTTGCCCCATGCGGCCGGAAAGGCGGCTGATTTCGTCTTTACCGCCATTCGCACGGCACAGGAAAACGGCGTGCCCGTCCGGGAAGGCGTGCCCATGGAATTGATTATTCCACGTTTGTTAGAAGACCATGTGTTGCCGGCAAGGCGACTATAATAAATATGGAGGTGTAGCAAAATTGCGTACACCCCAAAGAGGCCCCCTTTTTTATAATCGAAATAGAATGCCCGCTATCGCCCCCAGTGCCACAAGCACAATGGGGGGGATTTTTTTATAGCCAAACAAAATGCCGAACAAAGCCGCCATTAAAAGGAGACTCGGCAGGTGAACGAGGTCTGCCGGATGCTTCGTCAGCAAAAACGCATCCCAGCTTAGAACAGAGGACTTCAGCACCTGTAGAAGGGCGACCGTGACCAGTGCCACCACCGCCGGGCGAATCCCCATAAACGCACCGTTTACAAACCGGTTTTCCCGATACCGGGCGATAAAGCCGGCAAGAATTAAAACGATAACCAGCGAGGGCAAAACCAAAGCCACGGTTGCCACGATGGCACCGGAGATCCCTGCCGTCATGTAGCCGGCATAGGTTGCCATATTCACACCGATTGGGCCGGGTGTGGATTCGGAAACTGCCAGCATATCCGCAATCATCTGGGGAGAAAACCACCCACGGGTTTCTGCGATCTCATACAGAAAAGGCAGTGTGGCAAGCCCGCCGCCAATGGAAAAAAGTCCGGTTTTCAGAAAAGCGAGAAACAACTGCATATAGATCATGCTTTTTCCCTCCCTCGGGCGCCGAACAAAACACCGTATACAATCGCACCCACCACAATATACATAGAGGGCACCCGCAGTACAAGCGAAAGCACCAGTGCCACAAAGAAAATACCGGCCGCTGCCGCGGTGCGAACGTTTTTACGAAACATCTGAAATACGGTCCGCAAGACAAGCACTGCCACTGCCACACGAATGCCCGCCAGTGCGTGCTGTACCACCGGGTAATCCGCAAAGGAGCGGATACAGGCGGCAATCACCATGATAATCAGTAAGGACGGCAGGATAACGGCTCCGGTGGCCACAACGCCGCCGGTAATTTTTCTGCACTTATACCCCACAAAGGTAGCCGTGTTTACGGCGATTACGCCGGGAGTACACTGGGCAACCGCATAGTAATCCAGCACTTCTTCCTCACTGCACCACTTTCTTTTTTCTATGATCTCACGCTGTATCACCGGCAGCATGGCATAGCCGCCGCCAAAGGTGAACAGCCCGATTTTAAAAAATGAAACAAATAATTCCCACATACCATTTACAGGCACAACAGCTTGTGTGCATTCTCCCAGAAAATTTTCCGATACTCTGTTTCGGTAAGGCCAAGCCCCAAATGGGTTTCGATACATTTTTTCGGGTCGTGCATCGGAAAGTCCGTTCCGAAGAGACATTTGTCTGCCCCGTGATTTCGGATAATCCGCACGGCCTGTTCTTTTTCCAGCCACTCCAGACAGCTGGAGGTATCAAAATACACGTCCTGCCCCACCAGATATTTCTCTGCCTCATCCCATACGGCATATCCGCCCAAATGGGCACAAATCATGGTAAGCCCCGGGAAGCGGTCATGTATGTTCCGAAGCCGCTTTGGGCTGGAAAAATCACTTTTTCTGTCGCCCACATGAAATAGGATGGGCAGCTTTCCTTGGGCGTATGCATAAATCGGAAATGCCTTCGCATCGTCAGCCGCAAAACCCTGAAAATCCGGGTGTAGTTTAATCCCCTTCAGACCCAGCGAAAGCATCCGGTCAATTTCCTTTTCTACGGCAGGATAATCCGGGTGCATGGAACCGAAGCTGAACAGCTTTTCATTCATAAGCCCGGCAACAAATTCATTCACGTGCTCCACCTGTGCCGCTTTTGTTGCAGTGGAATGAATAAGGCACTTTTCTATTTCCGGCGTGTTCTTCATGCTGTCCTCAAATGCCGCCCATGTACCGTCAGCAAACATAGAGACGCCGTAATACTGTCCCGTACTGGAAGCGGCCTTTTTAGCAATCACATCCGGAAAAACATGGACGTGCATATCAAAAACCTGATAATTCATTTCCTTCACCTTTACAAAATTTTGCAAAATACACGGGCTGTAAAAACACAACAGCCGGTGTATTTTTTACAGCCCTTCAGAATCTGTCCTAAAACAGTATACGATTACTGACTTGTGGAATAGTTCGGTGCTTCCTTGGTGATAAATACGTCATGAGGATGGCTCTCATGGAGTGCCGCACCTGTAATGCGTACAAATTCGCTCTTTTCGCGGAGCGTCTTTACCGTAGGTGCACCGCAATAGCCCATGCCGGCACGCAGGCCGCCCAGAAGCTGATAAATAGTGTCACTCAAAGCACCCTTGTAGGGAACACGTCCTTCTACGCCCTCGGGAACCAGCTTTTTATTATTCGTCTGGAAATACCGATCACGGCTACCCTCGTTCATAGCACCGATCGAGCCCATGCCGCGGTATACCTTAAAGCGACGACCCTGATAGATTTCTTCTTCGCCCGGGCTTTCCTCACAGCCTGCAAAGAGACTGCCGATCATAATGGAATCTGCACCGGCTGCAATGGCCTTCGGCAGGTCACCGGAGAACTTGATGCCGCCGTCTGCAATCACGGGAATGTTGTACTGCGATGCTACAGCATATACATCACAGATTGCCGTAACCTGCGGCACACCGATGCCGGCTACCACACGGGTGGTACAAATAGAGCCGGGACCGATACCCACCTTCACAGCGTCTGCCCCTGCGTCAATCAGTGCACGGGCCGCTTCGCCTGTGGCAATATTACCGGCAATCAGCTGAAGGTCCGGATACGCTTTCTTTACCTTGCTGACAGCTTCAATAATGTTTTTGGAATGGCCGTGGGCAGAATCCAGTGTGACAACGTCTACCTTCGCTTCCAGAAGTGCTGCGCAACGATCCAGCACATCCGCCGTTGCCCCGATTGCCGCACCGGCGAGAAGCCGTCCGCTCTCGTCACGGGCAGAATTGGGGTACTGCACTGCCTTTTCAATATCCTTAATGGTAATAAGCCCTTTCAGGTTATAGTCCTTGTCCACAATGGGGAGCTTTTCAATCTTATGGCGACGCAGAATTTCCTGGGCTTCATCCAGCGTTGTGCCTTCCGGTGCCGTAATCAGGTTTTCCCGGGTCATAGCTTCGCTGATTTTCTTGGAGAAATCAACTTCAAAGCGAAGGTCGCGGTTTGTAAGGATACCGACCAGCCGTGTGCCTTCCGTAATAGGAACACCGGAAATTTTATATTTGCCCATTAGCCGGTCCGCATCTGCCAGGGTATGCTCCGGAGAAAGGAAGAAGGGATCCACAATAACGCCGTGCTCCGAGCGTTTTACCCTGTCTACCTCTGCAGCCTGTGCCTCAATCGACATATTCTTATGTATGATGCCGATGCCGCCCTCTCTTGCCATGGCAATGGCAAGGCGGGATTCCGTTACCGTATCCATAGCGGCACTAATCAGCGGAATGTTCAGATGAATTTTATTGGTAAGTCGGGTACTGATATCCACCTCGGCAGGCAGGACATCGGAGGCCTGGGGAACCAGCAACACATCATCAAAGGTGATACCTTCGCGAATCGAAACGGTATTTTTCATAGCGACTCTCCTTATTATGTTATTTTTCTGTTCAGTATATCATAGGATAGCGGTAAAGTCAATAGGCAAATTGCCGAAAATCCGCTGTGGGAATTTGACTTTTTCACTGCTTTTTGGTATACTTTGGAAAAGAGGTGGACGAAATGCAGAAAAAAGACGGGCGGCAACGCCGCCTTTTTCGCGGCAGTATCGCCGGAATGGGTACAAATTTTCTTTTGTTTCTTATTAAATTTTTCATTGGGAACGCGTCCGGCAGTATCGCCGTTATCGCAGATTCCTTCAATAATTTATCGGATATGGGCTCCAGTCTTGTTACGCTGATTGGCTTTCAGATGGCAAAAAAGCCCTCCGATGAGCAGCACCCCTTTGGGCACGGCAGGCTTGAATACATTTCCGGTCTGGTGGTTGCCTTTATTGTTCTGCTTCTGGGCGTGGAGCTGGCAGGAAACGCTGTGGGCAAAATTATTCATCCTGTCCCCTTGCACTTTTCCGCACTCACCTTGTCCCTTCTCTGTCTTTCCATCCCGGTAAAGCTGGCACTCGGTCTCTATGTCCGCCAACTTGGAAAACAGGTCGCCTCGCCTGCCATGCAGGCGGCAGGGCGGGACAGTCTCAATGATGTTCTTGTCACCTTTGCCACGGTAATTTCTGCCCTTTTTTCCCTTGTTTTTCATGTAGCGGCAGACGGCTATATCGGTCTCGGTGTATCCGTTTTCGTCATTTTCTCCGGGATAGGGATTCTCCGGGATACCACCGGTCCCCTTTTAGGGCAGGCACCGCCTCGCTCTCTGGTACAGGAAATCGAAAAACGGGTTCTGGACTGTCCGGGCGTGACGGGAATACATGATTTACTTGTGCATAATTACGGACCCGGCCGCTTTATTGCCTCCGCCCATGCTGAGGTACGGGCCGATTCTGATATTCTGAAAATCCACGATGCCATTGACCTGGCAGAGCGACGGGTGGTCGAGGAGCTGGACGTTCTGATTACTGTGCATCTGGACCCCGTTAATACCGACGATGCATTAACGTGCAAGCTACGGGATATGGTGGCGGCACAGCTGCCGGAGATTCATCCGGAGCTTTCTCTCCATGATTTTCGGATTGTCTGCGGCGATACCCATACCAATCTGATTTTTGACCTCACGGTACCCCGGACGCTGAAAATGACGGACGGCAGTATCAAAGAGGAGCTGGACAGGCGGCTTCGGCGGCAAAACCCTTCCTATTTCACGGTCATCACCTTCGACCGAAATTATTTGTAATCAAAAGTCTGATACCGTTGACAGTACCCTCATACCTATGATATACTGAAGAAAATAAAAAAAGGATGTGATTTCCATGTATTATACAAAAGAATATCTCTGTGCACTGGCACCGAAAATCCGTATGTCCGAGGAGGCACTAAATGCCCTTTTGGCCCTGATGCCCTCTATTTCCCCGGCGGAGGGAGAGGCCTTATGCCGATTTCTGACAGACAGCACTGTACCCTCTGTGGAAAAACGGGAACGAATGGAAAGGTTTGTGAAGGAGGAAAAAAGCGAGCTGCACGCCATTCTGATTTATATGGCCGCCTCCGGTTATACCCATGAAAAATACAGAGAGCTTGGAATGCCGGACGAAATTTTTTACGACTCCATGAACTGTTTGCCGGAAAAAATGGAAACCAATATGAAATATTTCGGCGTATGGGGATACGTGCCGTATCTATGGCCTATTTCCCATCTCAATCTGAACCTTTTCCGCATCGGCAGACTGAGCTACGGCTTTACCCCGGCAGGACATGCTCCGGTTATGAATGGAGACAAGGTGTTGGTTCCTACGGAAGTGCCCTATGTGAATATGCATATATCTGATAACGAAAAACTGGTGGGCGGTGAAGAATCCATCCGGGCGGCACGGGAATTCTTCCGCAAATTCTTCCCGGAATACGGCGACTGTGTGTATATGACAGACACCTGGCTTATCGACCCCCTTCTCGGTGAAATTCTTTCTCCGGCTTCTAACATTATGCAGTTCCAGAATCTTTTCCATATTATTGACCGCTACGATTGCCGCAAAGAGGTTCTAAACCGTGTTTTCGGGGAAGAAAAGGAAAATCTGGACGAATATGTTCCCACGACCAGCCTGGCTCGCTCCGTTCTGGCGTACCTGAAAAGTGGCAAGGAGCTGGGACGTGGTATCGGATACACCAAGATATAAAAGAGGAACTTATGTATACATTTTCTGTTTCCTGTAAGCTACCGCCCGAAGGCGGCAATATCAAAAAAGCAGCCGCCGCAGTACTCCATACTGCGGCGGAGAATATTGTTTCCGTAAAAATTTTAAAACGGTCTATTGATGCCCGGCGTACGCCCGTCTGGGTATACAGCCTTGCCGTAACGGTGGAAAACCCGAAAGGCATCCGAGGTGAGAGCTACACACCGCCTGCCCCCTTTAAAATCCCCACCGTAAAAAGCGTACATCGCCCCGTGGTGGTGGGGCTCGGTCCGGCAGGTCTCTTTGGTGCCCTCGTTCTTGCCCGGGCAGGGCTTCGTCCCATTGTACTGGAGCGTGGGCAGGATATTGACGAGCGTGCACGCACCGTACAGTGGTTTATGGACACCGGGCAACTGGATGTACATGCAAACGTGCAGTTTGGTGAGGGTGGTGCCGGTGCGTTTTCGGACGGGAAAATCGGTACCGGGGTAAAAAGTCCCCTTCTCCGCTTTGTCCGGGACACCTTTATCGAACACGGTGCACCGCCGGAAATTGCCTATGATGCCCATCCGCATATTGGCTCTGACCGTTTGCCCCGGGTTGTAAAAAGCATCCGGGAAGAAATTATCGCCTTAGGCGGCGAGGTGCATTTTTCGTCGCAGATGACCGATATCTCTGTCAAAAACGGTTATCTCAAGGCCGTGGATACGCCCCATGGCAGATATGATACAAAAACACTTCTTTTGGCTGTCGGACACAGTGCCAGAGACACCTTTTCCCTGCTCCGGGCAAAAGGTGCACACATGGAAGCTAAGCCCTTTTCACTGGGGGCACGCATTGAGCACCGCCGCTGTGACATTGACCGTGCCTTGTACGGCGACGCCGCCGCACTGCTTCCTGCCGCCGAATACCGTCTCGTATGTCATTTACCTGATGGACCTTCCGTCTATACCTTCTGTATGTGCCCCGGCGGCTATGTGATTCCGGCGGCAAGCGAAGTGGGGGGCGTGGTGACAAACGGGTATAGCCTCCATGCAAGGGACGGCGAAAATTCCAATGCGGCAGTACTGGTGGGAATTGGACCGGAGCAGTTCGGCCACGACCCCTTTGACGGGGTACGGCTGCAACGCGAAATTGAAGAAAAAGCCTTCCGCTGTGGCGGCGGGCTGTATAAAGCACCTTGTCAGCTTGTGGACGATTTTCTGCAGAATCGACGAAGCACCGGCTTCGGCAGTATTCGTCCCACGTATGCACGGGGCGTTACGCCGGGCAGTATCGGCGACTGTCTGCCTGCTTTTATCACAGACGCCCTCCGACAGGCTCTCCCTGTTTTTGCACGGAAGCTCACCCCCTTCGGCTTGCCTGATGCACTGCTTACGGCACCGGAAACCCGTTCTTCCTCTCCCCTTCGCATTCTCCGGGATGCAGAAGGGCAAAGCAATCTCCGGGGGCTTTACCCTGCCGGCGAAGGTGCCGGATATGCAGGCGGAATTATGTCCGCCGCAGTGGACGGAATCGGTGCCGCCTTCTCCATTATAGCCAGAGCCGAATAAAGACCAGTGCCGCCACACCGGGAAGACCCAGCACGCCTGCAAGAAATGCTGTGAAGGGATTGACGGCAATGCCGATGCCCCACGCCGCACCGAAGGTATTGAGAACCGTCAAAAGCACGCCCCCTAAAAGCGTACTGACGCCCACCCGGAGAATAAACCGCAATGACTTCCCGAAAAAACGAAGTAAGAATAAAAGACCGGTAAATCCGGCAATATAAATCAGAATTTCCGTTCCCACAAAAAAACCTCCTTCTGCTCTATAGATATGCACAGAAAGGAGGTTTTAGCATATATGCTTTTCCGGCACCGAAAATACCGGCATAAAATGCGACAGACCGCTGGTGAGGCGGCCTGCTTAAAAAGGAGGGAAAATGAAAAAAAGTTTTGTGTAATGTAAATATTACGGTACACATATTATAATACCACAAAAAAAGCAAGAATGCAATAGGAAATTATGCACAAAATTGTTGGCTTTTTTTGGAAAATATTTTACATCATTGTTCTTTTTCCAGTATTTCATCCATTACGCGGGTAGCATAAAAGACATATACGAAGGTTACAAAGGAAAAACCCAGTGCGGCATACAACACCATCAAGCCGACGTTCACCAGGTACAGTGCCAAAAACAGTGCGAACACCGCCATGCTCAGTATAAAAATCAGAATACACTGGGGCAGTTTCGCCATGGTCAGCAAAAAGGCGGTCTTAATCAGCTTTCCAAAACGCATGTCCAGTGTTACCATCATCGGATAGAGGAAGAAATGCATCAGTATCCATATAAACAGGAAAATGATGGCGAGAAAGCCGAACACCGCACTGAATAAGGGCGAAATCGGCATTTGAGATCCATATTGAAAATAAAGGCTGGCCGCACCCGGCAATACCGTCAAAAGGACAATATCCAAGAGAAAGACGCCCATGCCCTGCCAGAAATTCGCCTTTATCTGGGACCAGAAATCTTCCCAAGGCCATGCATGCTCCTCTCTGGTAAAATTCCGAAGCACATAGGCCTGTCCTGCACTGGCAGGTCCTGCACCGAGAAAACAAATCAGGAAGATTGTGAGAATAACACCGATTGAGGAGATGAAATCCGGATC
Source organism: Oscillospiraceae bacterium (assembly GCA_015068765.1). Taxonomy (GTDB): domain Bacteria; phylum Bacillota; class Clostridia; order UMGS1883; family UMGS1540; genus SIG447. Next base: position 7,847 of record SVJY01000014.1, on the reverse strand, counting down.
CTTAATCGGGCTAATCCAAGTCTGCAAAAAAGTGTTCAGCAGAAAAAACACAACCACCGCCGGAAGACTGAATAAGGTATAGAAAAGGCTCAGCGTGCTGATCCGCCAGAATTTCCGAAACAAGATATCGAAAAAAAGGAAAAAACCTCTTTTTTCCGGTGCATCCTTATCCACGCCCCGTCCCGGCTTATCAAAATTAAACATTCCAAAAAAACCAGCCATTGTTATCCTCTCTTTTCTGTCAACGTTTCCACGGCACGTCCGGGTACCGTTCGGATAGACGCGTCCGGCGTGCTCCGGTAATCAAAACTACGGGTGAAACTGTCAATATCCGCCGCCAGCGTCTTTAATTTCTTTTCCATATGTTCGTGCAGCTGTACATACAGAGCACCGTCGCTCCGTCCCATTCGCTCTGCCAGTGCATGAAAATGGTGAATACAAACGCCCTGCGATGCTAAATATTTCTGCAAGAAATCCGGCTCGGTTCTAAGTAGCCACAGGCAGTTTTCCAAGCATTTATGCATCTGTCCTGCCGCCCTGTCACAAACTGCACAGGTTTTCTCCGTCGCCTTGCCGGGCTTTTTCTCCTTGCGGAAGGCTTCCGCCACTGTATCCAGCCGGGTCTGCAATGCCAGAAGAAGCGGGAGCTTTTTCGGCATTTCCAGCATCTTTTCTGCGTGTCTGCGGCAAAAACCCTTGCGATTTGTTTCGATCCGCACGTTCGGCTCCATAACCGCCGCACCCATATAATAGTCCAGTGCCCTCTCCTCCAGCTCGTCCTCCATTTTACAGAGAAAGCAGGATACGCCTGCCTCCAGAGCCTCGTTCAGCGGAATGGTATAGTTATGCTCTCTCATAAGAGTTTTCCCTCCCGCACCGTCTTAATAAATTCTATCAGATACAGCAGGAAGGCGGTTACGGATACCACCACCGGTAACCACTGCATAACGGTGAGTAGCCCCCTTGCCATCGTATCATAAAACAGGAGCACCGCCATTACACTTGCCGCAATCAGCACCGTGGCGGCTTTGCCATACCAGTTTGCGGACACCACAATCTTCCGGCGGTACAAAAACAGTCCGCCTACAAACATCAGGATTTCCTTAGCGAGAATCACCACCACAGCCGCAAACGGCATCCGCCGGCAAAATGCCAGAGAGATCAGCACGGTCAGCTGCATTCCCTTGTCCGCCAACGGGTCCAAAAGCTTGCCGATATCCGTAATCATATGGAAGCGGCGAGCAATATAGCCGTCCAGCACGTCCGTAAAACAAGCCGCAAAAAAGATGATAGCCGCCGCACGGAAATTCCCCTGTGCAAACATCCATGCTACAAAGGGAATCATGGAAATACGAATCACTGTAAGAACATTTGCCACGTTCATTTTTTATCCTCCGTTTAATCCCGAATAAAAGGTAATGCCGTAATATCCGGCAAAATATATTTCGCTCCGTTTTCTTCAAAAAACGGTCTTGCATCCGCACCTGCCACGCCTGTGAGCACTGCGGCAAAATCGGCACCCATTTGTTTGGCGGCAAACAAATCCGCCCCGGCATCGCCCACGATGAGGCAGTCGGAAAATTCTTTTGCATACTTCCCGTCCAGAATGTCTCTGTCCGGGAAAGATTTTCCAAAATAGGCTTTTAAAAAAATGTAAGGATGGGGTTTACCCAGTTGCCCGATTTTTCCGCTTTCCGTCTCGGCACCGCGGATAAAATCGTAGGTAATCACGCCTTCTGCATCGAAAAAGTCGTACACGCCCCAGCGTTTTAGCGGTGCGACCCCTTCCGGTAGCGGTCTTGCCGTCCCAATCCGAAGGGATACGCCCTGCATCTGCAACGTAAGAAGTGTAGACCTTAGTTTCTCACGCCCCACAATCGGCTCTTCACTGTTCCAAAGGCCGTCATGACTTCCGCGGGGTGCTTTGCCGTTAACTTCGGCAAATACCGTACTGCCAAGGAACCATTCCTGAAACGAATCCGCCATTGCCTGCCACATTACGCCGCCCCGCTTCACTTCCTCAAAGGGTCTGCCCGTCTTTTCCGCCAGATGCACGCCGGCAGTGCGGTACAGGTCAAAGGCCTGCATATCCATATTTAAGATCGTCTCATATACACCGCGGCTGTCCCCTTCCCAGAAGGCAAAGGTCAGATATGCCAAATCCCAGTTGGAATTCACTCCGCGATTTTTCACAAGCCGGATAATGGCATCATCGTAAAAATAAAGCTTTCTGAGCTCCGCCGGTTCCAAAAGCGGTTGTCCCAAAAATTCCGCCACTGTCAGTGCCGCGGAATCCCAGAAAACAGATTCGTCGGTGATGACCCCGTCTAAATCAAAAATAATTTTGCGATACAATCTATTCCCTACTTTACATTTTTAGTATAATAATTTATTATAGTATATTTTTATAAAAAATGCAACTGTTTTTCATCTTTTTTCTTTATTTTTCACGTTTTCTTCCAGAAAGGCTTTCCCGAAGCGACGGAAAGGATATGGCACATATTTGCAGGATTCATCGCAAAAAAAGCTTGACCTTTTTGTAAAAAGTGTGTATACTATACAAATGAGGTGATTTTATGAAACAGCATATGCGTCACATGTGGAAGCTACTTGGCGAACGGATTTTTTTCAATATTATAACCGTGATTATGCTTCCGGTCTTTTTGCCCATTATCGACACCTTTTCCGATGCCAACACCTTCACCGGTACGGGTCCCGTTATCTTCTCGCTGATGGTTTGCTCCCTGTATCTGGGGATTGCCTTCGATATGATTTGGAAAATGGGACGGCATGACCGACAATCCTATGCCACGGAAAAGCACTACCGCTTAAAAGGATTGGTTGTGGGGCTACTCAGCGAAATCCCTTTCCTGATTTTTTATCTTCTGTTTCTGCTTTTCCCCGGTATGTTCCCCTTCTATCGGATCATCTGCATCGGTGTATATATGGGCTTTTTGCCTGCTACACTACCCACGGGAAGCGGTCTCGTTCCGGTTTTGGCAGGATACGGGCTGGTGCTCCTCATTTTGCCTGTGTTTACCGCCCTCGGCTATATAGTAGGCTATAAGAAACCGAAGGACGAAACGAAAAAGCTTTCCTTTAAGCTGATGTACAAGAATAAGAAATCCTAATATTGAGAAGGCCTATTATTTTTTCCTGATATACACGCCGTAGCCTACCAGCAAGATGGCGTAGGGAAGCATCAAAAACAGACAAATGATCCCAAAAACAGGCGGCAGGAAAATGCTGATGAGGAATAAAATGCCCATAATAACGGTTGCAAACCCCCAAAACCGGTTGATCTTCCTTGCCTTTTCTTTGTTGACCTGAAAATTTTTCACATAATCGAGCTTCGGCAGATAATTGCCGACCAAAAGGAAAATAATACCCACGCCAAGGCACGCCACCTTGCGGATGTCTATGCTATACCCTAAGGCAAAGCCTATGGTGGCAAGCTGCAACAGCATTGTCATAACCGGGAGTATTCCTTTTATCACCCATTCCACTTTTTTGTTTTCTCCCCGCAAGGCGGATTGGTAATCCCAAAGGATACAAGCAATCAGCTGTCCCAGCATCATAATCAGCGGCAACCCGAATACTGCAAACCCTTTGCCGCTAAAATTATCCGGCGTATTATGAATGTCAAAATGAATTGCAATCCGGTCCGGCAACAAATCCCAGGTTAAAAGCCCCGGCAAAATTCCTGCAAGACAAATGATACACGTCATTAGAAGGCTCTTCCACTTAATTCTATTCATTCTTTTCCCCTCCCAGCTTATATATCCATGTTAATACCTCCTCAAAAACCGAGGTATTGAGCATATAATAAATGTAATTTTTATACTTCTCCTCTGCAATCAGGTCTGCCTTCTTCAATTTAGCCAGATGATAAGAAACAGTTGCCCCGGACAGTCGGAACTGTTCTCCGATCTCCCCGGCAGTTTTTTTTCCGGATTTAAGCATGGACAGAATATCCCGTCGTACCGGGTCTGCGATTGCTTTCAGTGTCTCGTTAATTCCCACTTTATCCACCCCGTCAAAATGTTTATAGCGATTGATATGGATGTGTTGCATGTACAACGCTTAGGTCGCATCCGGATAGGAGCGACTTTTTCCCATATCTTTAAGTATTTACCCGTCCGGTGCGACAATCATAGAGCGTCCGCCTGGTATAGCACCGTTTAGTTGTTTAAGACGATTTCTATCACGGTAAAAACAATTTCTCCGATATCTATTTAGAAATATTTCTAAATAGATTGTAGCATAACAGAATGGTTCTGTCAATATCTATTTTGAATTTTTTCTAAATATCTTCTAAAAAAGACCCACTCCGCAGAGTGGAACGCCCTTCTATTTTACTTCTTCATCTAAAGCTTCAATATAGAAGCTGACCGGTCGGAAGCCGTCATTACAGGAAATCATGGCAGACCGTTTATTTTTCATCCACCCGTCATACAGATTTTCGCCGCCATGGGATAACGTCATTACAAAGGCGGACATACTTTCCCATGCACTGTCGCAAAGTCCTTCCGGCTTTTCCCAGCCGTTAGTAATAAACACCTGCCCCTCCTGCATATCGCAGGCGTGCTCGATGGGATTTTCGTATTTTTCCATCAAATCCGTATGCCGGACAATTTTCATCACAGTGATTCTGCATTTTTTCATCGGATATGAATCTCCTTTAATTTTTTTCTGCATGTCTTCCAGTCGGGGCAAACCTTTTCCAGCTCCCGGTAAAAGGCATCGGAATGGTTGCACACCAAAAAATGGGTGAATTCATGGAGTACCACATAGGATATGCACTCTATGGGTGCAAGCATCAGATTAGTATTGAACGTCAGGATTTTTTTTGCCGCATTGCAGCTACCCCAACGGGATACCATTTTGCGAAAGCGAATCCGGGGGTAGGGCACACCTTTCCCCTCAAAATACGGATACACCTTCTGACAAATCGCCGTAATCACACCGGCGATTTCCTTCTCCGGGAAAACCGGCTTACTTTCCGGTCTGTTTTGGCATTGCGCCTGTGCGTTTACAATATACGCTGCCTTAGAAAACACAAAAGCATCCATCACTGCTTGCGGCACCAGGCGATTCGCCGAAACGTAAACGCTGCCGTCCGGCTTTATACGTAGGTTTATATTTTTAACCTTTTTCCGTTCCGGCGTATAAAACACTACGCCGTACGGGGTCTCTATCTGTCTTTTCATCCCAATCCGCTTTCTATCGTTTTATATATTCTGCCGTCTCCCTATACGCAAAAAAGCTTCACCCTTTTGTATTTTACAGTCTCCGCATAGATTTGTCAAGCCTTCTTGACGAATCCTTTGTTTTCTCTAAAATAACAGTAGCCCGAAATCAGTCTTACCGAAATCGGGCTATGGTATCAAAAGTTATTTTTCCAGCGTAGTCCAGTCAGGATTATCTATGAGCTTTGTCCATTTCTCATGAACGCCGTCTGCCTTCATTTCATAATCGTGGCTGTTTGTCGCTTCCTGAACTGCCCAGTAGTACCAGGCATTTTCATCCATATTGTCAACCCACTGTGTCATACCGGGAAGAATATCGTCTTTGCTTTCCGGCTGACGTTCAAGCATACGGTTGACAAGCGTCATTACTTCTGCACGGGTGATATTGTCATTAGGGCGGAATATCCCGTTCTCGCCGACAATCCAACCGATGGAAGCCGCCGCATTGATATAATCCCGTGCCCAATGCCCTGCAATATCAGAGAATAGGTCTGCACCGTTCCAGGTTGCATCCGAAAATCTCGCTGCTATTGTTGTAAATTCAGCACGGGTAATACATGCGTTCGGTTCAAAGGTTTCCGGTGTTCTGCCCTTTAGAATTACGAGCTTTGCAAGGGTGGAAACCGCAATAGACTCTGTGTTCGTCAGTGGAGTATACTTTGAGCGAACTGCCGAGCCCGGCGTTTTTCTTTTCCACTTTCGCACTGCCTTCTACAAACGCAAAAAATGTATGATCGTAATATATTTCGTTCTGGAGTCTTTTCAGTGTCAGATTTTCACCGCTGTCATTTTCGACAGAGAATGCAACTGTGATCGTAGTACCTGACGGAACTGTTTGTTCATACTTGTCTTCATATGTGAGATGAAACGTCAATGTGTTTGGAGATGCGGCAAAAGCCGTGCCGCACACCGATAATACCATCGCAAATGCGATCAAAAACGAAAGTATTCTCTTCACGTTACTTTCTCCCTTCAACGCTTATTTTAACGGAGCCTGATGCGAGTAGAAAGGCTTTCCGCCTTCATAGCAGAAAGCCTTTCGCATCCGTTTAGTTCATTGCTTCTACAATGCCTTTTACCTTTTCCGCATCATCGGTGTCAACCATCTTGTCGTAGTCAAAGTCCGCCTTCAGAATGCTTTGGATATACGCTCTTCTTTCATACATGGTGTTGTAAATACCGTTTGTCATGGAATAGTCGTTTATGTCTATCTCTGTTTCGGACATGGACCGGAGTAGCAATTTTGCTATTTGCCGGTCTTAAAATCATACTTGTTTCATGATAAAAAATCCCGGGGGAAGCCTTATTTTACTTATGTATTGCAACATAATTTTGATTATGTGGATTTATATTCGCAAAAGCCCAAGCCTTTGAATTTGCCTGCGGTGCACCTCACCGTTTTCCGCGGTATAGATGCGTGTGGTATCGATGCTCGAATGCCCCAAAATATCTGCAAGGCGTACGATATCTTTTTGCATTGAATAATACGTTCTGGCAAAAAGATGCCGTAGATTATGCGGAAAGACTTTATCTTTAGACACGTTGGCCCTCTCGCATAATTCCTTCATCATTTTCCATACAGCACTTCGGTCAAGCGGCTTTCCCGTTCTTGTGATAAAAACGGGGCCGTTTTTTATATTCTGCCGTTTTATATATCCCCTCAGCATTTCGCATAATTGCTTGGGTAAAAACACCTTTCGCAATTTACCCTTACCGTTTATAACGGCCTGCCCGCTCCTTGCGGCTTCGCAGGTGATGTACCGTAGTTCCGAAACACGAATTCCCGTACTGCCGATGGTCTGCATCAAATAATATAGCCTTTCGCTTTGTTTGTTCTTCGCTTCAGCGAGAAGCCTTTCACACTCGGTCTTTTTCAGCTCTTTTTCTCTATCCGAAAATATCTGTCTTTGTATCTTCAAAATTTTTACCTTGAGCTCATACCAAGCCTTAAATACAAATAAGGCATTCAGTGATGAAAGCATCGAATTTACGCTTTTGGGTGCGTACCTTTCGCAAAGCTCCTTCTTGTATGCCAAAACTGTGGCTTTATCCAGATTTTTATCTCCTAACCAATGCATAAAAAAGCGGACATCACGCATATATTTTTCTATGGTGTTTTCACTTTTTCCTCCTCGATTAGATATTTTTCAAAGTGTACTAAAAGCTCATATGTGATTTTTCTCATTTATATCCCCTTCCTTTCCTATTCACATTTTACCACTTACGTAAAACGATTATTTATTGTTATCAAAGAAATTAAAATTTTTTAAGTCTGTTTTAGACTGAAAAGGAAATATAATTATTCCGTCAAGTAAAAAGAGATACCATGCGGTATCTCTTTTTACTTGACGGAGAAGTTAAGTTTTATATACTGCCGCCCTTATGGGTAGCAGTATCCTTTAAGGAGGTGAATACTTTTGAGCGATAATTGGATTGTTGCCAACTTGGAAAATGCGTTTGCTACTTGGAACAATAAAATGGCTGAAATATGGACTTTGGTAACAACCTCACCTGAACACTTTAAGGGTGGAACAGTTTGGTCGGTTGTTCAAGGCATTAACGGAGGACTTCAAGCTATCGGTCTTGGCTTGCTTGTTC
>SVJY01000013.1 GCA_015068765.1 Oscillospiraceae bacterium | reverse complement strand
ATTTTCTTAAATGTCATTGTAAATCCTTCTTTCTTTTTTCTTTTGCGAAAATTCCGTTTCCGCGGCGGGCAGAGAATCTTTTTTATTTTAGCATCATACATCCGATCTCTGCACTTCGGACGGAAAGATGTCTTTTGCCTCCCCTCACAATTTTTGTATGCCATAGTGCAGTAAGACTTGAACTCAATATGGTTTAAAAACATAAATTCATCATAATACTGCAGAAAATCCTGCAAATATACGCCAGTATTATTCTTGAATTTTCTTTGTCTTATAGAAGAATTTACCGTTTTTAAACTCTTCGACCAAAAACGCAGAAAAATTGGTAATATTTTTGATGCGGAGGTTGCAGCAGGGCTGACGCCCTGCAAAACCGACAAATCAAAAAGATTGAAATTTAGCAAGTTTATGGCACATTGTGTTCGGTCTTACTGCACTAACTATGTTGTATAACGGATTTTTGCCGTTTGATGTATAATTAATCAGCCGGAGCCTCTTAATTATCGCAATGTCTCGCCTTTATATGCATGGAAGCCTTACACATATTACGCCTTTGTTTCCCCTCTTTGCAGGAGATTGACCGTTCTGGCACATAGATTGTCAAGGAGCATTTGTGTTTTATCCCTGTCATCCCATATTGCATAATCAATAACATCTGCAATCACGGAATAAATAAATATCTCCGCCTGCAATTTGGTGCATCCGAAAATTCTGTTTAGCTCGCCTGCATATTTATCATACCAAAATGTAAAATCCTTTGACTTTTCCCGCATACGTTCTCCGAATACGGGGCTGGTTGTAATCTGAACCGCAAGACGAAGCTCATACTTGTACTTTTCAACCTCGTCTAACAGCGTATCGAAATATTTGCGAATGTCATTTACATGTTCCAAGGTAAAGCTCATGAGTGCGTCAACGACTTTTGCAAGACCGTACTTCCCTGCACTGATCCAAATATCGTCCTTATTCTCAAACCAATAGTAAAGACTGCTTTGTGCAAGCTTTTCTTCTCGGCACAGGTCACCTATCGAGGCATTCGCAAGACCTATTTTCAAAAGATATTTCCAGGTTGCCGTAATAATCAATTTCTTTTTGTCGGAAATATCAGGAGCGTCCATTTATGTAATTCAATCCTTTCCTACAATACTTATCTTACAATTACAGATGTAACAAACGTTACATGCGGCAGCAAAAAAAATTTGCCTGTCACATAACCGAAATGATGCAGGAGGACATATAACCGCATGCTATCATCTAAATCATTTTAGCACGTATTTTTTCATTTGTCAATCTTTTTCTGCACTTTTTTAAAAATTGTTTAGAACAAAATTGACTTCGTCAATTCAATGTTCGCTACGCTCACTTCTTCAAGGTAAATTTTCTTGTTACAAGCAATTGCTGACGCAATTTCCTATGTAATAAAAAAAGCCGCCCCCAAACCGTTAGATTTTCAGGTCCAACAATTTGGAGAGCGGCTCATCCTTTATCTCGGTGTTCCCGAGAAACGATGCCGATATTCTATCTTATTCGTCGATGGTTTTATCGGTAGCTTTTTCATAAATTGCAAGCACTTCCTCGGAAGGCTTCTTATCCAGCAAGGAAACCGTTACGCTAAAGATAAAGCCTACTATGAAGCCGGGCAGAATTTCGTAAATGCCGGTAGAAGCGGAAAGGAAGATAAACCAGAAAATATCTACCAGTGCACCGGTAACGATACCGGCAATGGCACCCTTGTAGGTAAAACGCTTCCAGAAAAGGGAAAGAATAACAACCGGTCCGAATGCCGCACCGAAGAGACCCCATGCATTTTCTACCATGTTCATAATAGCCTGGGCACCCTGTCCTTCGCTCTTTGCAATGAAGTATGCGATAACAGCAACGATAACAACAACCAATCTGCCCATCCAGAGCACTTCCTTCTGCGAAGCATTCTTACGGATGATGGGCTTATAAATATCGCTGGTAAAGGAAGAAGATGCGACCAAGAGCTGTGAATCAGCCGTGGACATGGATGCCGCAATAATCGCGGCCAAAAGCAAGCCTGCAATGAAGCCGGGGAAGAGCATCTTGGCAAGGGTAATGAAAATAAGCTTCTGGTTGCCGTTTGTCAAAAGGTCTTCTGCAATCAGGCTACCGTCCGCATAGGTCACCATTCTGCCAAGGTATGCGATTGCAATGGCCGCACATAGGGAAATAACAACCCAAACGCAAGCCACGATGGCTGATTTTTTCACCATGCTGGGCTTTTCGATACCCATAAAGCGAACCAGAATATGCGGCATACCAAAGTAGCCGAGACCCCAGGCAAGACCGGAAGCAATTTCTTTCCAGTCCGCACTGAACAGGTTTGCGGTAAAGCTATATGTAGTGTCGCCGTATGCGAACGCCGTAGAAAGAGCCGTGGTGTCCAGCGTCCTTGTGCACACAATCACAATCGGAACTGCCATCAGTGCAATCAGCATCAAAATCCCCTGGAAGAAGTCCGTCCAGCAAACAGCCTTATAGCCGCCGAGGAAGGTGTACAGAAGAATAATAACCGCAAAAATGATCATGGCCACATTCTCCGTAAGACCGGGGAACAGCGTTGTAAACACACTTGTTCCGGCAACGAAGCTGGAGGCTACGTATACGGTGAAGCTGATTAAAAATACAATAGCACAAATAATCTTCAGCGTCGGATTGGTGGTGGCGAAACGATTAGAAAGATACTGGGGGAACGTAATAGAATCCCCTGCTACTTTCGAGAAACTACGCAGTCTTCTCGCAATGAAAATCCAGTTCAGACAGGTACCGATCGCAAGACCGATTCCAATCCACGCCTGCCCAAGTCCAAAGGCAAGAATACTGCCGGGCAGACCCATCAGAAGCCAGGCACTCATGTCAGATGCCTGTGCACTCATGGCCGTAACCCACGGGCCCATTTTTCTGCCACCGAGGAAGTAGTCCTTCTCCCCTTCACTCTTGGAACGGGCGAAGAACACGATTCCGACCGATAACACTACTACGAAATACACAACGAATGCTAAAATTTCTCCCATTATTTCACTTCCTAACATATGTATTATTTTTGTGTACCAAACGCGGTACTTTATATACCCAATCGCCGTAGCCGAACCGGCTACGGCGAGGATACCTTATTTAGTCATTTTGAACCGATCTGTCTGTATAGGTGGTATGCAAAAGTGCATGTGCCTTTTCATGATCCAGACCGTTAGCATACATTTCCTTCAGATACGGATTCTGTTCCGAGCTATGGAATTGCAGTGCTACATCGTCATCGTAAAGACCGGCAGACCGGTCCAGTACATCCTGGTGGTGTTCACTGATAGGCTGACCGCCGCCGTTTACACAACCGCCACAGCATGCCATAACTTCTACCAGGTCATATTCCACTTCGCCTGCTTTGATTTTTTCAATCAGCTTGCGGGTGTTGGCAAGACCGCTGACAACAGCCAGACGGAGCTTTACATCACCAAGTGCCACTTCCACGGTACGAATACCTTCTGTGCCGCGAAGCTCCTTCACGGAAGGCATTTTCCCGCCGTTTAAGGTGTATGCCGCATAACGAAGCACAGCTTCACTTACGCCGCCGGTGGTACCGAAGATAACTGCCGCACCGGTCTTAAAGCCAAAGGGCATATCAAAGGATGCAGGCTCCAGGTTTGCATATTCAATACCGCGTTCCTTGATCATGAGTGCCAGCTCCTGCGTTGTCAGAACGAAATCCACATCCGGATTGCCGTCCACCTGGAATTCAGGACGCTTTGCTTCATATTTCTTAGCGGTACAGGGCATGATGGATACAACCACCAGCTTTTCTCTGGGAATGTTCAACGTCTTTGTCAGCTGATCCTTACAGAGAGAGCCGAACATCTGCTGCGGAGACTTGCAGGTAGAAAGGTTCGACAGATATTCCGGATAATACTGCTCTGCGAACTTAACCCAGCCGGGACAGCAGGATGTGAACTGGGGAAGCTTTTCGCCCTTCGTATAGCGGGCAATAAATTCGTTTCCTTCTTCAATAACCGTAAAGTCGGCCGCGAAGGAAGTATCATATACATGGTCAAAGCCCAGAAGACGGAGTGCCGCAACCATCTGACCGACAGTTCTCTTCGTGGCTTCGCCGGGCTTATAACCGAAGTTTTCACCCAGTGCAACACGGACAGCTGGTGCCATCTGTACGACGACAACCTTATCCTCATCATAAATGGCATCCCATACGCTGTCAATCTGCGACTTGGGATACAGTGCACCAACCGGGCAAGCTTTAATACACTGACCGCAGTTAATACAATCGGTTGTGCTCATGGGCTGTTTGAAGCCTGCAACAACCTTGGCGTCCGAACCGCGGTTTGCAAAGCCTAAGATACCCATGCCCTGAATTTCCTTACATACACGCACGCAGTCACCGCAAAGAATACACTTGCTGGCATCACGCACGATAGAATCGGAAGACATATCAACGGTTCTGTCGCACTTGACGGGCTGGAAGCGAACCTTTGTGATTCCCAGCTGCTTTGCCAGCTTCTGGAGCTTACAGCTACCGCTCTTCGGGCAGGTAATACAGTTCTGGTCATGGTGTGCCAGCATCAGCTCCACAATCATCTTCCGCATGCTTCGAATCTGCTTTGTGTTGGTGCGGACAACCATACCGTCTACAACGCTCGTGGAACAGGCAGGTACCAGGCCACGGCCTTCTACCTCAACCATACACATTCTGCAGGCACCGTATACGCTTACATCAGAATTGTAGCAGAAGGTGGGAAGCTCAATGTTGACGCTACGGATAGCTTCCAGAAGGTTTTTATCGTTTTCAATCTGATAAACAGTGTTATCAATGGTAATTGTTTTCATCTTGTCCCCCTCCTTAACCTTTTGAAACTGCACCGAACTTACAGCTATCGATACAGGCACCGCACTTAATGCACTTGTCGCCGTCAATCTTGTACGGAACGCCCTTTTCGCCGCTGATTGCACCTACGGGACACTTACGTGCACACAGGCTGCAGCTCTTACATTTGGTTTCATCTATTTTGTAACTTGCGAAGGCTTCGCAACGACCTGCGGGGCAACGGCCTTCAAATACGTGTGCGTTATATTCATCGCGGAAGTAACGCAGTGTGGACAGAACCGGATTCGGTGCTGTTTTACCCAGAGCACAGAGAGAGCCGACCTGTACGGTCTTTGCCAGTTCTTCCAGCAGCTCCAGTGTTTCTTTGGTACCGCGACCTTCAATGATATCGTCCAGAAGGGACAGCATCTGGCGTGTACCTTCACGGCAAACAACACACTTACCGCAGGATTCGTTCTGCGTAAACTGCATGAAGAAGCGTGCGATGCTTACCATACAGGTCTGCTGATTCATAACAACCAGACCGCCGGAGCCAATCATAGCACCTACAGACTTTAAGTGGTCATAGTCAAGCGGCAGATCAAGGTGTTCCTGTGTCAGACAGCCGCCGGAAGGACCGCCGATCTGCACAGCCTTGAAATCGGAACCGCAGTTTGTGCCGTCATCATTGATAACGCCGCCGCCGATTTCTGTAATAATCTGACGAAGAGTTGTGCCGAGCGGAACCTCGATAAGACCCGTATGTGCAACGTGACCTGTCAGTGCAAAGGTCTTTGTGCCGCTTGCACCCTCAGAGCCGATTGCCGCATATTTGTCAGCACCCATCTGCATGATAACCGGAATGGTTGCCAGGGTTTCCACGTTATTGATAACGGTGGGCTTGCCAAAGAGGCCTCTTTCTGCCGGGAACGGCGGCTTCATGGTAGGCATACCGCGGTTACCCTCGATAGAAGCAATAAGAGCAGTTTCCTCACCGCAAACGAAGGCACCTGCACCCTCCATAATATTGATATCAAAGCTAAAGTCAGAGCCGAAAATATTTTTACCTAAAATACCGGCTTCTCTTGCATTTTCTACAGCAATCTTTACACGCTCTACTGCCAGCGGATACTCCGTACGAACATAAATATAACCGTCCGTACCGCCGATAGCACAGGCCGCAATGATCATGCCCTCCAGCACGCTGTGGGGGTTACCTTCCATAACACAGCGGTCCATGAATGCACCGGGGTCACCCTCGTCTGCATTACAGATTACATATTTCACATCGCTTTCGTGAACACGTGTGAGCTGCCATTTCTTACCGGTAGGGAATCCACCGCCGCCACGGCCACGCAGACCGGATTGCAGCACCAGATCACAAACCTCGTCACCGGTCATTTCCAAAACAGCCTTGCGTGCCATTTCGTAACCGCCATGTGCGATATATTCATCGATATCCAGTGCATCGATCATACCACAAAGCTCCAGTGTTGTACGGGACTGCTTTGCATAGAAGGGAATCTTGTTCATTTCCGCAACGGTTTTGCCATCTTCCTCCGTATACAGAAGACGCTCAATGATTTCACCCTTCATAAGCGTTTTTTCTACGATTTCCTCTACATCCTCCGGCTTTACATGCACGTAGAGAATGCCCTGGGGATAGAGCGTAACCAGGGGACCCATCTGACAGAAGCCCTGACAGCCACTCTTTTTCAGAATATAGTCGGTCTCCTCTTTTTCCATAGCAACGGTAATGGAGAGGCCTTTTTCACGAACGAGCTTCAGAAACAGATCATAAATCTCGCCGGAGCCGTTTGCCATACAACCCGTACCGCCGCAGATGACGATGCGTGCCTTGTACTGCTCCATTGTCGCATTATAATGCTTTTTGCGTTCTTCCAGACTTATCTTATGCATTCGCTGCTTCCTCCTTCCGGATCGATTCAATCAGCTCACGGGTTTTCTCCGGTGTCATTGTGCCGTAAACCTTGTCATTGATAACAACAACCGGTGCAAGGCCGCAGGCACCGAGACAGGCCACTGTTTCCAGTGTGAACAGTCTGTCATCCGAAGTGCGTTTTTCATTGGAAAGACCTAGAAGGCTGTTGAGTTCCTTCAAGATACCTTCCGACTTCTTGACGTGGCAGGCTGTACCGTCGCAAACCTTGATAACGTACTTACCCTTAGCTTCCAGTGTAAAATGTGCATAAAATGTTGCAACACCGTACACACTAGAAGGCGAAACCCCAAGTTCCTTTGCCACAAAGAGCATTACGTCCTGGGGCAGGTAGCTGTATTCCTCCTGAATTTCCTGCAGAATCGGAATCAGCTTGTGAGGATCGTGCCCGTGTTTGCTGATAATTTCGCAAACTTTTTCCATGTTTTTGGAATTTTCGTTTACCATTTTATTATCCCTCCCTATCTTTTCACTGCATACCCAGCAGTTACTTCCCTCTTCTGTATATGGCAGGGGGTAACTGACAAAAAAACACAAATTACCCCATATACCAATCTATATGATACCATAAAAGCATAGTATTCTGCAATTATAAAAAACATATACTGATATATCATTTTGTATATATCTTTATTTCTTCCTCCAGATGATTAAGAAAGTCCTTATCCTGTTTCGTGCGTACATACTGTTTGCGAAAAACAACTGCATCCCGCACCGCCGAATGTTCTTCTTCTGACGGACGTTGCAAAAGCTTATGGCTTCCGAGAAGTACTTTATCTTCTTTTACAGATAACATATAGGCGTTCTCCGTCCGGCTCAACACCAGCATTTGGCTGTCTCTGTCCTGCACACGGATACGTCGGCTTATGTCTTGGCGTTCTGCTTCCGGCGACCAGATTGCCTCCCCCGTCACCTCCCTTAAATGCCTTGTATCCGAGGGGCGTACCGTTTTCTTTTCCGCCAAAGGCGAGCGTTCCGAAACTGTGTATAAAAGCGGAGTCGTAAACAACGGTTCTACCGTCAGCTCGTGGGCAGTCAACAAATGTCGAAGCTTAGGCATATCTCTCAGCAAAAACCGAATGATCCCCAAGCCATAAAGCCCTTGTGCCACACCGGACAGCACCGAAGCCGTGCTCGTTTCTGCAAAATGATACAGAAAGTTTTCGTCTCTTTGTTGTGCCGCAAATTTTGCAAGTGCCGCCGCCACATACCGGCCTCCATGGCTGCAGGCGGCAAAATGTCGCCGTGCACTCCCACCACTCTCATATACACTTTTCAGGCTTTCAATTTCCTGTACAATGTGCCTTGCTCTTTCCAAAAAGGGTTTTCCATCCTCTGTGGCCACCATCCCCAGTGGCGTGCGTTGAAACAGCTTCATCCCCAGAGAAGCCTCCAGCTCCCGTATTGCCCGACTAATATTGGGCTGTGCCACAAACATTTGCTCTGCCGCCCGGGTAACGGACCCTGTCTCTTCTATCGCCAACGCATATCTGAGATGCATTATATTCATATCTTTCTTTATATATATCCTTTCTAAAAAAATGCTTTCTGTTCATTTTTAAAGGCAGACCGCCGCACGCTGATTCCCGTGTGGAATTCCGTTGTTTTAAATATACCGCCGTGATTTTTCAATTCTTATTCTTATTATAATATAACCACACTGCACTTGTCAATGTTTTTATCGCATAACAGCATATCTGTTTATACGTAAGGCTTACACATAACAAAAAAGGTCTTTCGCGTGCGACAGTGTCATGCGAAAGACCTATGTTGATTCTTATTTTGTTTTACAGGCCGAGGAAATCACGCATGACATTGCATACGCGTTCTGCCTCGACAGCCGTTTCCATTTCACAGAAAATACGGATAAGCGGCTCTGTGCCGGAAAAACGAGCGATAATCCAGCCGTCGTTCTCAAAATAAATCTTCAGGCCGTCCATATAGCTGACGCGTGCAATCTTGACGCCCAGCTCCGGCAGCTTCTTGTCTTCAAAGAGCATTTTCTGCAATTCTGCCTTTTTCTCATTGGAAAAGCTGTAATCGGTTTCGTGCATCGTCCGTTTGCCATAGGTGGCGTAGATTTCTTCCAGGATTTCGCTCAGCTTTTTACCCGTTACGCAAATCATTTCTACCAAAAGTGCCGAGGCGAAAATGCCATCCTTGCCGCGGATATGGCCGCGAATCGTAAGCCCGCCGCTGGATTCGCCGCCGATGAGTGCGTCAGCCTCTTCCATTTTTGCACTGATGTGCTTAAAGCCAACAGGCACCTCGTGACAGGTCTTGCCGAAGGATTCGGCAATTCTGTCGAGAAGATGCGTGGTGGCGATATTTCGGACACAGTCGCCCTCCCATTTCTTATATTTCGTCAGATAATAATACAGGAGTGCCAGAATCTGATTGGGATGAATAAAGTTCCCCTTGTCGTCAATAATACCGATACGGTCGGCGTCGCCGTCGGTGGCGATACCGATATCGTAGCCGCCCTCGACCACCATGTCGCGAAGGCGAGTCAGCGTTTTTGCAGTCGGTGCAGGAAGTCTGCCGCCGAAGAGGGTATCATGCCGGTCGTGAATGGTATCCACGTCACACCGTGCCGTCATCAGAATCGTTTGCAGACTTGTTCTGGACACGCCGAACATGGGGTCCAGCAGTACCTTCATACGATGCTTTTTGATTTTGTCCACGTCAATCATGCCTAAAATGCTGTCGATATAGTCGTTTGCAATATCAAAATAGAGAATCGTCCCGTTTTCTACGCCTTTTTCAAAATCCACCGTCTTTACGCACACACCCTTTTCGATCCGGGCTTCAAAAAGCTGTGTTACCTCGGCCGCCGCATCCCGACCGCCTTCGGTAAAAACCTTGATGCCGTTGTAGGAAGCGGGGTTATGGCTGGCGGTAACGGCCATGCCGTACTTTGCGTCCAACGTTTTTACGCCGTACATAATCATCGGTGTGGGTGCGTCCACATTGATAAAATAAACCTGAATCCCGTTGGCGGCAAAAACCTCCGCTGCCCATTTTGCAGAAACATCGGAAAGGAAGCGACGGTCATAGCCAATCACGATCTTTTCGCAAGCCGTAGAAAGCATTTCATCCGCAATCGCCTGGGACAGGGTTTGTACATTCGCTTTTGTAAAATCATCCCCGATGATGGCTCTCCAGCCACCGGTACCGAACTTAATCATTTGCCATTCTCTCCTTCATGTGCTTTTCACAAAATTCCAGGTCCTCTACAGTATTTACGCCCACAATGGCCACATCATCGTGAATGGTGTGGGTGTCTACGGTTTTCCCCTCCCGGATCAGGATTTTCGGAACGTCTGTCAAATAATACTCTCCCTGTGCATTATCGTTGCCGATTTTGTGCAGTGCTTCAAAAAGAAGACGGCTCTTTGCAACGAAAATACCGACGTTCAGCTCCCGAATGGCCTTCTGTTCTTCGGTGGCATCCTTCTGCTCAACAATATCCGAAACCTTACCGTCCGCATCACGGATAATGCGTCCGTAGGGCAGGGGTGCATCCGCAATGGCAGTCAGAATGGTAAGGTCTGCACCGCTGTCCTGATGCTTTTGTATAACACCCTTGTAAATTTCCTGTGTAAACATAGGCATATCCCCAAAGAGAATAATCACATCGCCGTCATACTCCGTAAAGTATTCTTCCGCTGAAAGCACGGCGTGCCCGGTTCCCTTTTGCTCCGTCTGCATAGCATACTTATAAGTACCGCCGATAGCCTCTTCTACCTTTTCATGCATATACCCCACAACGATTGCCGTATCCTCCGGTGCAATAAACGATGTGTTTTGCAGTACGTGCCCGATTAAGGGCTTGCCGCAAAGCTGGCGTAAAACCTTGGGAAGATTGAATTTTTCCGACTGCAGGCGTGTTCCTTTCCCTGCCGCTAAAATAATTGCACGCATTTTATTAGTTCTCCTTTCTGACACCGGTATCCTGCATCAGCATTTTGGTAGGATACCCCAAAGCCTCTATTGCCTTCATAACCTTTTCGCAGTCCTCTTCTCGGACGTACACATAGCCGCAACCACCGCCGCCGCTACCGTTGATCTTGCCGCCGAGTGCACCGTTTTCCATGGCGGTTTGCAGTATTTCTTCGATGCGGGGTGTGGAAATTTGCAGACCGTCACGAAGATTTGCATGGTGACGACAAATTAACGCCCCTATCGCCGCATCATCTATTTCGTCCGCTGCCAGAAGCTTTTTCGCTTCCAATAATATACGGTAGTTGTCCACAGCCGCCGAAAGTACACGCCGATGGTCTGCATCCAGCTTTTCAAGAAGGGGTAGCTTTGCATCGTCCGTAAAATCCTTCACGCTCTTTATGCCGTATTCCGACAGCATGGCAATCGCCTCCAGTGCCGGCGTTTTTGCATTGCCGAGCACCCGGGTGGTATCCTTTTGCTGTAGAGAGTCAAACAGAATAAAGCGACCGCCCAATTTTCCGGTAAGCGGATAAACTTCCGTTTCTCCATTCGGAAAAGAGAGATTGACAAGACCGCCGATTGCCGAAGTATAATGATCCATCATACCGCCCGGTTCTCCGAACTCCGTCACCTCTGCATCAAATGCCAAACGGGCAATCCGCTCCGGATTTTCCGCATCCGGATGGCTGATAGATTCTAAAAGTGCTTTTGTCAGCACCACAATCATAGTAGAGGAAGAGCACATTCCCTTTCCGATGGGAATTTCCGAATCCATCTGTATATCCACACCGGTCAGCGGATAGCCTGCCCTGGAAAGGACGTTCACGGTGCTCCGCAGATAATCCCGATTGTTTTCGTAGGACATCGGCTTCGTCAGATCAAAAACGTATTCTGTATAAAGCCCTTCACTGTTTTCCGCATTCAGCGTGTCAATGGAAGCATCCCGGATACGGATGTGCACAAGTCGGTCATCCCGTTTTACAATTTTCGCAGAAAAACGAAGGTTAATCGCAACAGCAATAACCTCCAGGCCCAAATAATCCAGATGTTCCCCGAAGAGACAAAGCCGGCTGGGCGTGGATACACGAATTTCCTGTTTCATTTTTACAATCAGCCCCTTGCAATATTTTTGAAAATGTAGTATACTGTCATTATAATAGATTTTCGCCTAAAAATCTTTAGATATAAGGATTTAATTTTTGCACAAAAGGACAGAGGCCTATGGATTTCATTCCGGTTACCCCCAAAAACGCTCTTGTAATTGACAAATTGTATACCGTCCACTATTTCGCTTACGCCAAAGATTTTATTTTCACCGGCGAAAAGCATGACTTTTGGGAAATGGCGTATATTGACAGCGGCGACGTGGGCGTTGTGGCGGATGGTGCGGGCTATACACTCCGGCAGGGTGAAGCGATTTTTCACAAGCCCAATGAGTATCATAATATTTGGGCAAACGGAAAGTATGCCCATGTTCTGATTTTATCCTTTTCCTCTAAAAGCCGTATGATGTCTTTTTTCAGAAACAAGATTCTGACGCTGGACGCCGAGGACAAGCAGCTTCTGCGAAAAATCATTGACGAAGCCCGGTTGGCATTTGCCGAGCCGCTGGACATCGTTGATTTACCGGGCATGACCCTAAGACGGGACGCACCGCCGGGTGCGGCACAGCTGACCCGTATTTACATGGAAGCACTTTTAATCGGTCTCGCCAGGAAAAACTCCGCCGTCCCCCACGCAGAACGTCTCTCCGTCTCTGCTGCAGATGAAAACGAGGATAAAATCGTTCGGGTTATCAAAGAATATTTGGAAAAAAACATTTGCGGCACAGTAACTTTAGATGCGATTTGTGCACAGCTTTGCTTCAGCAAAACCTACATAAAGGCACTTTTCAAGAAACGTACCGGCACCAGCATCATACAGTATTTTAACGCAATGAAAATTGCACGGGCGAAACGTCTGATCAGCGAGGGGGGCATGACCGTCACGGAAATTGCCGACGATTGCGGCTTCTCCGGCGTGCATTATTTCTCCCGGCTTTTTAAAGCACAAACAGGTATGAGTCCTACCGGATACGCAAAGTCGATTCAGAGTAGGAGGATTCTTTAAAATTTTAAAGGGATTCGCATTTTTTTGCGAATCCCTCCTAAAATATTTAGCTGCATTTTGCGGCAAAAACAAAAGGCAAACATTGCGTATCTTTGGACCGGTCTTTGCCAAACACAACGGCCGCTTAGGCGTCCGTTAAAACGAGTAGCCCTCAACGCTGTAATATGCCATATTGGTCTGGCGGACATCAAGTCTGCCGAAGCAAGCACAAACGGGCACATCGCTTTTTACCCAAACGGTATACTGGACGGATTCTCCTAACAGCATGCCCTTATCACCCAGAGGCTTGTCCAGTCTGATGCAGGTCGTCCGCATTGCGTCAAGGGAAACAAAGATGCCGTCAACGGGGTCTTTATCCTCGAACACAAACACCAGCTCGATTTTCGCCTTTTTGTCGTTTAAGTTGGTCAACATAAGTGCTTCGTGACCTTCAAACTCGGGATTATCTCCCTTTGGCGGCAGATAGCCGTCGCAGAACACCCAGTTTTTCTTACCGATTTCCATAGTTCAACGCTCCTTATTTAAAGATTTGGGGTATTACCTTATCATTGTATGTTGTCATACGCTTTGCACCCTTGTCGGTGATCAGATAGCAGTCTTCAACGCGGAAGGAGCCCCACTCCATACCCTTGAAGTATGCATCAATACAGATTGCCATATTTTCCTCAATCACACGCTTGTTGGCAACCGAGAAAACGGGGGCTTCACATTCAAGCATGCCTGTGCTGTGCAGACTGCCGTAGGGGCAGTAATCAATGTAGCCGTATTTTGTCAGATAGTCGGTGTATGCGTTCAGCACAACATCGCAGGGGGTACCCGGAATCATTTTTGCCGATGCGTGATTCAGTGCTTCGTATGCACACATAACCGCATCCTTCATCTTCTGCGGAATTTCGCCGAGAACCAACGGACTGCAGATTACGCCGTTATAGCCCTCATAGCACACACCTGCACCAAGGTTGATGATTTCGCTCTCCTCAATTTTACGCAGGGTATTTCTGCACATACTGATGTATGAATTTTTAGGGCCGGTTGCAACCATTGGTGCAAATGCCTGTACATAGCTTTCTGCACCGAGACTCATCATTTCCGCCTCAAACATACCCTCAATATGGCGTTCGGTCATACCCACCTGAATTTTAGGGACAACATTCTCAAACATCTTTGAAACCATTTCCCAGTTGGTCTTAAGTACCTCGATTTCTGCCGCACTCTTTCTGATTCTTTGTTCATAATGCACATCGTCAAAGTCAACGATTTCGGCATCCACAAATACTTTTTTGAGCTTGTTCATAATAATTGCGGGGAAAATAAGGCGACCGATGAAGCCTATTTTCTTCACGCCGGGGTTTTCCGCCTTAAGCTTCATAAACAATTCTTCAAAGTCGAGCTGTCCCTCCGTGTCATACTCAAAGCCACTCACCTCGCCGATTTCCGGAAGGATAGCGATGCGGCTTTCAGGCAGAACATTCTGTACCTCACAATAATCAAACGAAGCTTGACCGCTGCAAACCGTTACCGGTCCTTCAGCCGGGATAATAATAGCTGCGCTTTCGTTGACAGGTGCGAAGCCGCAGTAGTATCTTACGATAGCAATTTCCAGAAGATTGGAAAAGCCTACTACCAAATCTACGCCCTCCTGCACCATCTTTTCGCGTAGAGCATTGACTCTCTGAAGGTATTCCTTACCTTCAATCTTGGGATAATTCATTGTTTTTCCTCCTTGCTTATAAAAATTTATGTATTCTTTGCCTTTTTCCGGTACGCAGACGGTGACACGCCCACAAGTGTTTTGAACATGGCGCCGAAGTATTTAGCCTCGGAAAAACCGAGCGCACGGGAGATTTTTCCAATCGAATCCTGCGTCTTGGCAAGTCGCCGTTTTGCCTCCGCAACCTTCAAGCGGTTAAAGTACGCAAACAGCGTTTCCCCGGTCTGCTCTCTGAAGGTTTTGCAGAGAAACGAACGGGAATAGTTTACCTTGTTGCATATCTCCGCAAGGGTAAGCTTCCTGTTGACATTTTCTCTCAGAAACGTTTTCAAAACATCAACAACCCCTGCATAGAACTTGTCGTCGTTAAGAAAAATTATTTCCGGATTTTTTTCAACGGAGAGCTTGCGAATCAGACAAATCAAAAGGTATTCAAGCTGCAAAATAATCGCCTGTTGACCGCCAAAGCTGGGAGACGGCAACACTTCCATGACATCATCCTCATTCATCCGAAATGTCCCCGGGAATTCGCTGATAATTTTTTTCACGCAATCAAGCTGAATCGCATCAAGAGAAAAACGCATTCCGCTCAATGATTTTAATGCCTGCGACGAACACGCAAAGCACACGACAAATGCCCGGGTTTTATTTCCGTTCTCCGAAAAATACGAATGGACAGTATCCGGAGCGATAAAAATTATATCCTCTGCGGACAAGCTTTGCCGTTCTTCCTCCAGTAATATATCGACCTTACCTCTTTCCACAAAACAGATTTCCCAGAAATCATGCTTTTCCACATAATCCTTGTACTTCCCCTCAAAATCAAGATATTCAAGGGCTATAAGCTCCTTAACATCTACCACATTTAAGCTTTTGTGCCTGAGATATTTTTTCATAAAATATATCACCTTGTTTGCTTAATTATAACATCCTGCTCTCTGTATGTAAACCTTAAATTTTCTTTATAATTACCGAAATATTACTTAAAATATTTTTTGTGTTATTATCCGGTGTAATTTTATAATACCACATTACATCCATATTTTCAATGTTTTTCTTGTCTTCGACAGAAACTGTGGAGCAATTCGCCGCATAAAGACTAAAAAGGAACGATAATTACTTCGTTCCTTTTTTATGTTATTTTGTCTGTTTCTTATCTGATAAGTACTGCACCATTTCGCAAATCATTCTCTTTTCCGTTTCATTCAATGCACTGATATCAACCATTTCATTATTTGTTATCCCTAAAATATAATCCACACTGACTTTAAAATGCTTTGCCAGCATAATCAGCGACTGTGCATTCGGATAACTGATTCCCATTTCCCAAGCGTTGATGGTTGCCCGTGTCAGCTCCATCTTTTTCGCCAGTTGATTCTGGCTAATGGAATCCCTTTGCCGCAGTTCTTTTAATCTCTCATTTAACGGATACATAAAATCACCCCATGTATATTTTAATATGCCAAGAATTAAATTTAATTATCAGTAATTGTATATTTTTATTGACATTCTCGTTTTCTTCTGCTATAATACCTTTTATCACAAGATAAAGGAGAAATAAAAAATGAAAACGTGTCCCGTTATATCCCACAGTCATAAGAGGTTTTTTAAAAAAATGCCACTATTAGCTTTAATTGTCTGCTTGCTGTTTGCAGCCACAGAATCACCCAGTCCTGTTTTTGCACAGGATATCTCGCAAACAACTTCAACATTACAGACCAAAGGAATCGGTTTAGCAGATGAAACGCTTCTCCTCCAAGAAAACGGTTTGTTAATGGATATGCCCTCTGTCGAAACGGAAATCCTTCGCAATAAAAAAGATTTAGAAATTACCCAGGCGGAAATCTTTTCGACCAATGAAAACAAATATACTGCAAATACAGAAAATGAAAGTTTATCCACATATGAAAAAAAATTATTTTCTTATTCGTCGGATAATAATACTGATCAGAAAACTGTATCTTTGTTCGCTGTATCCTACTATTCCGGCACAACCATTCCTACATACACATATGTCACAGGCCGAAAATTATATGATACATACCAATCCGACGATGGAAAAACAGTCGGTTATACTTATATATATGATATAGACGAACACTTTTTTTATATTGATTATTTAATTGATTACTACGGTTGGGAATACTATACCGATACAACCGCCCCGGATAAAAGTTATGCAACCATATATTTAATGAAAGGCAGTAGCTTGTTGGCGATAAGTGCAAATTTCCGATATGGTTTAACAACAATCCTTTTTACAAAGCCTGCGGCTACTATCCCGGCAACAAGTGTTTCTCTGAATACAACCAGTCGAACGATGATTGTGGAAAATATATATACACTTAAAGCAACTGTTTTTCCCAGCAATACAACCGACCAATCCATTACATGGAGTTCGTCTAACACCGGTGTAGCAAGCGTTTCATCTGAAGGTAAGGTTAAAGCCATTTCAGCCGGCACTGCTACTATTACTGCAAAAACTTCCAACGGCAAAAAAGCCACTTGCAAAATCACCGTAAAAAAACTAATTTTAGAAAATTATCCCGAAACAAAAATTCCCACTTTTACTTGCATAACAGGAAAACCACCGATGGGTTTTGATGCACAGGAAGATTTTATAATGTACGCATATGCATTTGACATAGAATCACATACGGACTATGAAGCTTATCTCGTGCACAACGGCTGGGTACTGGAATACGAAAACGTTGCAGATGATTCCAGTTATTACGCATCAGGTTATGCAAAAGGTGATACCCGTGTACTTGTGATGGCAGCTTTTGAAGATGACATCACAATAATCAGTTATGAAAATAAATCGATTTCAGTAACGTCAAGTATAAACGGTAACAGAATCACTGTTACGCCCAAAAATCTACCGAAAAACAGCAGTGTAGTTCTGGCATGTTACAATGGAAAAGAATTGACGGATCTGCAGTTTTATACATATAATAACGAAACGTCAATTACTTTCTCAACGACCAAAAGTTATAATAAGATTAAAATATTTCTTTGGGAAAGTTCGACATCTTTAATTCCGTTATGCACCAGAGAAGTTGTTCCATTACAATAATACGCTTCTTCACAAACCGGGATATTTGTTACATTGATAAAAATGTGGTAAATGTCCCGGTTCCGCATTGTCTAACCTTTTGGGAAATTTTCTGCAATTCACAAAAACTCTTGAAAATTCCTTTTCTTTGCATTATAATAGAAAAAAACGAGAAAAGGCGTGAAAAATATGAAAATCGGAATTATCGGTGCAGGCAACATGTCTACCGCCATTATGAAAGGACTTATCGGGGCCGGAAAATTGCCTTCGGATATTTTTGTCAGCGACATTTCTGCGGAGAAGCTTTCGGAAGCAGCCGCACTCGGTGTGCACACAGGCACAAACGAGGAGGCCGCCGAGTTTGGCGATGCAGTGATTCTTGCTGTAAAACCGAACATTTTCGAGAAAGCTCTCCCCTCTCTTGCAGATTTACTGAAAGGAAAGCTTGTCATTTCCATCGCGGCAGGCATTACCATTGGATTTATTTCCTCACTGCTTCCCGGTGCACGCATTGTACGGCTGATGCCTAACACGCCGGCACTTGTAGGTGCAGGCATGACGGCGATTTCCTTCGCCGCACCTGCCACGCAAGAGGACGCAAACACCGTAGAGGAAATTTTCTCTGCCCTCGGCAAATGCGTACAGGTGCCGGAAAGCCTTATGGACGCAGTGGTCGCCGTCAGCGGCAGCGGCCCTGCCTATGCCTATATGCTGATCGATGCCATGGCCAGCGGTGGCGTTGCCCGCGGTTTGACCAAAAAGGACGCTTTACTCCTTGCTGCACAGACAGTTTACGGTGCGGCAAAAATGGTGCTGGAGACGGGCGAGCATCCCGCGGTTTTATGCGATAACGTCTGTTCCCCCGGCGGTACTACCATTGCCGCAGTGGAGGTGCTGGAGGCGAAAGGCTTCCGCACAGCCATTATGGAAGCAGAAAAAAAATGTGCAGAAAAAAGTGCACAGCTGAAAAAATAAACATACTTGTCCCCCTTGCCGCATACACTACGGCAAAAGGAGGATTTGTATGGATACCAAAAATAAATTCTGGCTGATTTGTTTGCCGGCGGCTTTGATTGCCGGCATTTGTCTGGGAACGGTGACCGCTGTAAAAACCGATATATCCCCGCTCTTTTCTGCCGCCGCAGAGAGTATAGCATCGCCCACGCTCATGCCGGACAGCTTTTTTAAAGCACTCCGGCAGAACGCACTTTCGGCGGCACTTCTTTGTATTTTTGGCACCACCGTGCTGGGTGTGCTCCCCTCTGCCGTTCTTCTCGCCCTGCGTGGGTATGCGGTGGGAAAAACCGTCGGGGCACTTGTGACCACTTTTGGTCTCCGGGGCTTCTGTGCGGCGGTGTGCGGTATTTTCCCCCACAATCTATTCTATGTGCCCTTCTTATGTTTGCTTGCCATATGCGGTTTCCGCTTTTCTCGGCGGCTTCTGGAAGGTAGCACAGGGGGACGGCTGGCAGAATATCTGCTTTCTGCCGCATTTTTATCGTTACCCATTCTTTTTGGGTGCGTTGTGGAGGGCTATGTTTCCGCTCCCCTTCTTAAATCCATTCTGGGTACATATCTGTAAAGGAGGTATGCTATGCAAGCGTTTTCTGCATTTTTGAAAACAGAACGGCAGGTTTCAGAGGCAACGGTTTTGTCTTATTTGCAGGATCTTCGCCGTTTTGCCGTTTTTCTCGGCAAAGATACGGAGACTGCACAGGCATCGGACGTGGATGCTTTTGTTTTGCATATGCAGAGTCTGGGTCGATCCGGTGCTACCATTCGGCGGACGCTTTCTGCCCTGCATATCTATTACAGCTACCTGATAAAAGCCGGGAAATGCACCACAGACCCTACGGCACAGATTGCCCGACCCGAAGGAGATCACAAGCTTCCCCAGATTCTTACCGCCGAAGAGGCAATACGGCTTCTGGAAGCACCGGAGGGTGACACGGCCTTTTCCCTTCGCGACCGTGCCATGCTGGAGCTTTTGTATGCAACGGGTATTACCGTTTCCGAACTGATTGGTCTCCGCATTGAAAATGTGAACCTACGACGGCGTACATTGGTACTCCGTCACGGCAAACGCCAACGCACTGTGGTCTTTGGCAGACCTGCAGCGGCGGCTTTAGATGCCTACATAAAAAAAGCACGTCCCCTTCTTATGCAAAACGGCGGCGACGTAGCACTTTTTATTAACTGTAACGGTTCATCCATGTCCCGGCAGGGATTCTGGAAGCTGATCAAAAAATACAAGGAGCGTGCGGGAATTGATAAAGAAATTACGCCCCATATGCTCCGCCATTCCTTCGCGGCACATCTATTGGAGGGCGGTGCAGACCTGGGCTCCCTGCAGGAAATGATGGGCTTTGCCGACCCCACCTCCACTGCCATATATACAAAAATTGTAGAAAATAAAATTGCTGAGGTCTATCGGAAAGCACATCCGAGAGCCAACTGAAGGGAATTTGTATATGACGATTTATTCTATTATTGAAAAAAAGCGAGACGGGCAGACGCTTTCCGATGCAGAAATTGCCTTTTTCGTCCGAGGTGTAACGGACGGAAGCATTGCCGATTATCAGACAGCGGCACTCCTGATGGCCATTTTCATCCGGGGTATGACCCGGGAGGAAACACTGGCACTGACGCTGGAGATGTCCCGGTCAGGCGACAGTATGCCTTTTGCGCCGACACTTGTGGATAAACACAGTACCGGCGGTTGTGGCGACACCACCACGCTCGTGCTGTTGCCCCTCTGCATGGCGGCAGGGGCGAAAATTGCCAAAACCTCCGGCAGAAGTCTGGGGCACACCGGCGGTACCATAGATAAGCTGGAAGCCATCCCCGGCTTCCGAACAACCCTTTCCCCGGAAGAATTTGCGCATAATCTTGCTACAGTCGGTGCGGCACTGAGTGCCCAGACTGCGAATATTGCACCGGCGGACAAAACACTTTACGCTCTCCGGGATGTGACGGCTACGGTGGACAGTCTCCCCCTCATTGCCGCCAGCATTATGAGTAAAAAACTGGCGACCGGTACAGGCAGAATTGTGCTGGATGTCAAATGCGGCAGTGGTGCTTTTATGAGAACGGAGGCGGATGCACTTGCCCTCGCACGGCTTATGGTCGATATCGGTCGCCGTGCCGGCAGGGATACCCGTGCCCTTATCACCCGTATGGACGCTCCCTTGGGGGATGCCGTCGGCAACGCTCTGGAGGTCATGGAAGCCATTGCCGTACTCAAGGGGAAGCAGGGAAGGCTACGGAAGGTGGTGCTTTCTCTTGCCACCCACATGACCGGCAAATCCGTCCCGGAGCTGGAAGCCCTGTTAGACGGCGGTGCGGCACTGGAGGCCTTCGGTCGCTTTATTGCAGCACAGGGCGGCGACACCCGTGTTCTTTCAGACTTTTCCCTTTTTAAACAGCCTTTATATCACCGGGTAATCACCCTGTCATCCGAGGGCTTTATCTGCGGCATGGACGCCGCCGCTATCGGCACTGCGGCACTTTTACTGGGTGCCGGACGCACCCGCAAGGAGGATGCCATTGATTTTTCTGCCGGGATTCTGATGCACAAAACCATTGGCGACACTGCAGACGGTTCTCTCTGCACACTGTATACAGACGCACCGGATATGCTGGATACTGCTGAAGCCCATATCCGTCGTGCCATACAAACCGGTAAGGAAAAAATGCCGGAAAGGGACATAATTATAGATACGGTGGAATAGGATACTACCAAAATGGGACGTTGTCGTCCCGGAAATGGAGGCCTGTTCCTTGAAAAAATGTATTTGTTTCTTTCTCTCCGCCGTACTACTATGCCCTATCTTTCCCGTTTTTGCCGAAACACCCGCCCTCTCGGTGCATGCGAAATCCGCACTTTTAATGGAAGCATCCACCGGACGCATTCTCTATGAAAGCAATATACACGAGGCACTTCCCCCTGCATCCGTCACAAAAATCATGACCATGCTTCTTATCATGGAAGCCATTGCTGACGGACGCATCACCTATGACACTGTGGTGACGGCAAGCGAAAATGCAAAGCGTATGGGTGGTTCTACCATCTTCCTTGATACCGGCGAAGAAATGAGCGTTTATGACCTTTTAAAGGGAATTGCGGTAGCTTCCGGCAACGACGCCTGCGTGGCGATGGCCGAGCATCTGGCAGGCAGTGAAGCGGAATTTGTCCGCCAAATGAACGAACGTGCCGTACAGCTCGGTATGCAAAACACCCACTTCGTAAACTGTAACGGTCTGGATGCGGAAGGGCATGTGACCAGTGCCTATGATATCGCCCTGATGAGCCGGGCACTTATAGAGCATGAGGACATTTTCCAATTCACCACCATATGGGTGGATAGTCTCCGTGGCGGTGCATTCGGTCTTGCCAACACCAACAAGCTGATTCGCTTTTATAACGGAGCAAACGGGCTGAAAACCGGCTCTACCGACGGTGCACTCTACTGTCTGTCTGCCACGGCAAAACGTGAGGATATGCAGCTGATTGCCGTTATTATGGGAGCGCCCACCACCAAAGACCGATTCGACAGTGCCCGTGCCCTTCTCGACTACGGCTTTGCCACTTACTCCATAGCCCATGCGGCGGACACGGAAACAGCCGTACATATTGTTCCGGTTGAAAAGGGCGTCCGGACAGAGGTACCGCTTCGTTGCGGTGAAGCCCTTTCCGTTTTACTCGGAAAGGGACAACGCGAAAATGTACAGACACGAATTGAAGCGGCAGAAAGCCTGGTTGCACCCATTTCTGTAGGCGATCCGGCCGGCAAGGTGATCTTTCATATCGATGATGAAATCCTGGGCGAAGTCCCGCTGGTATGTGCCGAAGCTGTACCGAAAAAGTCCTTCGGGACTGTACTTTGTGATCTCGTTTCCCGTTGGTGTGCCGCCTGACCACTGTCTTTTCCAAAATTCACAAAATATTCAAAAAATTCTTATAAAAGGGACATATTTTTTTGTTATTCTAAAACACAAGGGAGCAAGTTCTCCCGCAACCAATTCTTTTTCATTTTTCTCACAGAAGACCCACCGGAAGGTGGGTCTTCTGTGCTCTTTATACATATACGCCTGCAATATGCAGATACCGTATTTTTTCAAAAGTGTAGCTTGCGAGCGGTCGCATATATGCATTAAAAGTATGTGCCGCTACATAAATTTGTCCGTCCCGAATCCCCGTCACAAGAAGGGAATGGTAAAACCGTTCTTCATTTCCCAGCTGTATTACATCACCGAGCCGCATATTATCTGTCTCTTCTGCAAAAGGTCCGCGTGTTCTGTTGGAAATGAGGAAGTTATACAAAAATTCCACACCTGTCCATGATGGTGACCGGTCATTGACACTCCTGTAATACCAACCCGTCTCGGGTGCAAAGTTCATCACCCCACTGCCAGCGTACAGACACTGGGAGATATAGTTTGTGCAATCGCCGCCGATCGCAGAAAAATCATAGTATGCAGGGTTACGGTCGTATGCCCACTTTCTTGCGTACTGCACCGCCTTCTCGCGGTTATATGCCTTTATTTCCGGCAAAAAAAATCACCCTCTGTCAGTATATGACATCCGGTGATTTTTCTTTACTGTGCCGACTGGTACGGCGATACTTCAATCACTCTGGTAAGTACATCCGCATAACTGAAAGAAATCCGTCTTCCCGTCTGTGCACTATCCCGTGTGTTTTCCAATCGAACGATAAAAATACTGGGGTATGTTTTTTCAATTACACCTTTACGGATAATTGCCCGTTTCCGCCCACGTCTTGCTGTTAATTGAATTTTCTGTCCTACAATGCTGTCCAAATTCTCTTTCATTTTTTCCAAGTCACTGCGTACAATCATTCAAAACACTTCCTTTTTTCTTTTCGGCTCTCGCCGTCCTCTGCCACGTGTAACCGCAACATATAGAGGGTCCCTTTTATATACTATACCATACATCCAAATTTTTGTCAACCTGTTTTTTAAAATAATTCGACTTTTTCATTACGCCTATGTTACATTTTTGTATAAAACTGCCTTTACCTCTGTATTTTCTACCGTAACTTCTATTGTGACAGGTGCATCCAGCGGATTACGGAAGCGAAAATCCTGCTCACCGAAGGAAACTGCCGCATCCCGACCGACTTCCACATAATGTACCTCCCCTGTATGGTTATGCCGCTCCAGAATCTCCATCCCCGCCGACGCTGCCGCATTATAAAGTGTACTGCTGATTTGACATATACCCCCGCCCACAGCATACTCCCGTTTTCCTTCGACCAGAATGATGGCTTCTTCATACCCTTTTTCCTCTGTCCGCCTGCCTACCGTATCGTTAAAGGAAAATTCTTCACCCGGTGCCACCGTAACGCCGGTCAGCATAGAAGCACAAAGCTGTAGATTGTGTACACGGCTTTGGTCTGTATCCAGAATTTCTGTTATAAAAACGCCGAGGGCGACGGGGCTTTCCGTCGCCGCAGCAGAAGGCTGAATAGAAGGTAGAATAGAGGGCATTGCGGATGGAAGGATCGAGGGGATTGTGGGAATATCCGAAGCATCCAGCTTTCCGTTTTCCATGTTACAGCCGCCCAATAATAAAACTGCCAAAATTACCATGCATATTTTCATACGGTTCACTCCTTTCTACAAGATTAGTATGTCAAAAAAAACGGTTTCCATGCATGATATAAAAAAAGTCGATTTGAAACGCAAAAAGGGGGTTGACTTTCCTATGTAGTTTATGGTACAATAAAAAAGGAAAAAACAGCATTGCCCGTAATTTTTTTACAGGGCAGGGCTTTTTGTGCGTTTAAATATGGAAAGGAGCCGGCACCTATGCAGCTTTATAATACGATGACAAGACAGAAGGAGGAATTTGTACCCCTCGTTCCCGGAGAAGTGAAAATGTACTCCTGCGGACCGACGGTGTATAATTATTTTCATATCGGGAATGCCCGTCCCTTCATCGTATTTGATACGCTTCGCCGCTACTTCCGTTACCTTGGCTACAAGGTTAATTTCGTGCAGAACTTCACAGATGTAGACGATAAGCTGATAAACCGCGCCGTAGAAGAAGACACCACGGTGCCCCAGCTTGCGGAAAAGTATATCGAGGCCTATTTCGAGGATGCCGGTGCCCTTGGTATTGAACGGGCGACGCACCATCCCCGTGCTACAGAAAATATAGATGCGATCATCGAGCTGGTTGCCTCTCTTATTGAAAAGGGGTATGCTTATGAGGTGGACGGTGATGTTTACTTCTCCACCAAAAAATTTGAATCCTACGGCAAGCTCAGCCACCAGCCCCTTGACGAGCTCGTTTCCGGTGCACGCATCAGTGTGGACGAACGGAAAGAAGACCCCCTTGATTTCGCTCTTTGGAAAAAACGGAAAGTGGAGAGTGAAATCGCCTGGGAAAGCCCCTGGGGTATGGGTCGTCCCGGCTGGCACATCGAATGCTCTGCTATGGCAGGCAGATTCCTCGGCGAAACCATTGATATTCACAGCGGTGGAAAGGATTTGATTTTCCCCCACCATGAGAACGAAATTGCACAGAGCGAATGTGCCCACAACGGTGCACCCTTTGCCCGTTACTGGCTGCACAATGGCTACATAAATATTGATAATGTGAAAATGTCCAAGTCCAAGGGCAACTTTTTCACCGTCCGGGATATTACGGCAAAGTATGACCCGGAGGTGGTTCGCTTCTTCATGTTATCCGCCCACTACCGCAGTCCCATTAACTTTAGCGACGAGCTTATGGCGGCAGCAAAGACAGGGCTTGATCGACTGTATACTGTTCATGACCGTCTTGCTTCCCTTCCAAAAGGTGATGGTGAATTGCCTGTGGAAATTGCGGAAAAGAAACAAAAGTTCCTCAGTGCAATGGACGATGATTTGAATACCGCAGATGCGATTGCCGCCCTTTTTGAAATGGGGCGTAGTATCAATATATTATTAGATAAAGGCAATGAAAATGTTGCCGGCGCCTGTCTCGCCGTTTTAGAAGAGCTCGCAGGAATCTTGGGAATTCTTTCCGGCAGAAAAGAAGAAGAGGCGGACGAAGAGGTGGAAGCTCTCATCGCTGAACGGCAGGCTGCCAGAAAAGCAAAGGATTTCGGGAAGGCCGATGCAATTCGGGCACAGCTTTTGGAAAAGGGTATCGTTTTGGAAGATACACGAGAGGGCGTAAAATGGCACAGAATATAAATGCACCCCTTGTCCTCGCCTTTGTGGGCGACGCAGTATACGGACTGTATATGCGGACACGCCTTGCAGAAGCTGAAACGGTCAAGATGAACGAGTTACATCACAAAGCTTCCCACCTTGTCTGTGCAGAAGCCCAGTACCGTGCCATACAGCATATTACGCCGCTTCTTACTGATGAAGAACTTCAGGTGTTCAAACACGGCCGGAATGCTAAATCCGGCACTGTTCCAAAGAATGCAGATGTAATCCACTACCGTCATGCCACGGGCCTTGAGGCACTTGTCGGCCACCTGTATCTGGAAAAACAACAGGAACGGCTTACCTTCCTTCTTGGCAAGGTCTTTGATTTTTTATATGATAGCGAAGCAAATTGAATGTATGGCACTTTTTAGGGGCACCCTTACACACCTTGCCCCAAATTGTACAAAGGTATTGTTTTTTTCCGTCTTATGACGGTAAAATATAGATTTGAAAGGATGCGTTAGTTTTGGAAAATTCCAAGAAAACAATGCTGGCTGAAAAGGCCAATCATATCCGCCAGCACATCGTAACGGAGGTACACAGTGCCGGTGCCGGTCATCCCGGTGGCTCTCTGGGTATTGCCGACATTATGGCCTATCTTTATTTCGATGTTATGAACATTGATCCGAAGGATCCGAAGAATCCTGACCGTGACCGTTTCGTTCTCTCGAAGGGTCACTGTGCGCCGGCTCTGTACGGTACTCTGGCAGAACGCGGATACTTCCCCGTTGAAGACCTCACCGGCTTCCGTAGCATTGACAGCTATCTGGAAGGTCACCCGGACATGAAGGGTGTTCCCGGCGTAGATATGTCCAGCGGTTCGCTCGGACAGGGCATCTGTGCCGCTAACGGCATGGCTCTGGCTGCCAAAATTGATAAGAAGGATTACCGTGTATATTCCATTTTGGGTGACGGTGAAATTGAAGAAGGTCAGGTATGGGAAGCCGCAATGTTTGCCGCTCACTACCAGCTGGATAACCTCACCGCTTTTGTTGACTTTAACGGTCTGCAGATTGACGGTGACATTACAAAGGTTATGAATCCCACGCCCATTGACAAGAAATTTGAAGCTTTCGGTTGGAATGTTGTGTATGCCGATGCCCACGACTTTGATTCTCTTGAAAAGGCAGTCGCAGATGCAAAGGCCACAAAGGGTAAGCCCACCGTTGTTATTGCCAAGAGCGTAAAGGGCAAGGGCGTTTCCTACATGGAAAACCAGGCCGGCTGGCATGGCAAAGCTCCGAATGATGAAGAATACGCAATCGCAATGAAAGATTTGGGAGGTAACTAAAATGGCTGAGAAAAAAGCGACAAGAGAAGCATACGGTGAAGCACTGGCCGAATTCGGTGCAAAACATAATTTTGTAGTTTTGGACGCTGACCTTTCCAAGTCCACCAAAACAGATTCGTTCAAAAAGGTTTTCCCGGAACGTTTCTTCAATATGGGTATCGCAGAAGCAAACATGGTCACCACTGCCGCAGGTCTTGCAGCAGCAGGTAAAACTGTTTTCGCAAGCTCTTTTGCCGTATTTGCATCCGGCAGAGCTTTTGAACAGATCAGAAACGCTGTCTGCTATCCGAAGCTGAACGTTAAAATCGGTGCAACCCATGCCGGTATTTCTGTTGGCGAAGACGGTCCGACCCACCAGTCAATCGAGGATATCGCTCTGATGCGTGCACTGCCTAATATGACTGTTATCAGTCCGGCAGATGCTACGGAATCCCGTGCAGCTGTACAGGCGGCAATCGAAAACGCCGGTCCCTTCTACCTCCGCTTCGGACGTCTGTCGGTCCCCCAGATTTTTGACCCGGCAACGTATAAGTTTGAACTGGGCAAGGGCATCGTTCTTTCCGAGGGTACAGACGTAACAATCATTGCCACCGGTCTTATGGTACAGGAAGCCATTGAAGCCGGCAAGATTCTGGCAGAAAAAGGTGTTTCCGCTGAAGTGATTAACATTCACACCATTAAACCTATCGATGCAGAGCTTATTACAAAGAGTGCAAAGAAAACCGGTGCAGTGGTTACGGCAGAAGAACACACCATCATCGGCGGACTCGGCAGTGCAGTGGCAGAAGTTCTTTCCGAGAACGCTCCCTCACCCCTGACACGCGTCGGCATCATGGACAAGTTCGGCAAGAGCGGCAAGCCCGCTCCCCTTCTGAAGATGTACGGTCTGACAGCAGAAAATATTGCTGAAAAGGCTCTGGAAACCATCGCAAAGAAGAACGCATAATTTAATAATCCGGGCTGTATCACAGGCGAGCCGCAAAGCATCCGCTTTACGTGGTCAGTGCCTATGATGCAGCCCTTTTTATTTTACAAAAAGGGGAATACAAATGCAAACGCTACTGTCACAACTCAATCCTGCACAACGCCAGGCCGTGACCACAACAAGCGGTCCGCTTCTTGTTCTGGCAGGCGCAGGTAGCGGCAAAACACGTGTGCTGACCTATCGCATCGCGTATCTCATCAGCGAAGAGAGCATTCCACCGGAAAACATTCTGGCCATAACCTTTACCAACAAAGCCGCCGCTGAAATGAAAACACGTCTGGAAGCTTTAGTGGGTGAGGATGCCGGTTACATATGGGCGAGAACCTTCCATTCCGCCTGTGTCCGTTTTCTGCGGCGTGATATTGAAAAAATAGGCTATAAGCAGGACTTTACCATTTACGATGCCGCCGAACAAAAGGCCATCGTTCGGGAATGCATCAAGGCTTTGAATCTCGACGAAAAAGCCTATCCGGTATCCGCCTGTATTGCAAATATTTCCGCCGCAAAGAACGATATGCTCTCCCCCGTCGCCTATCAAGAAATTCATCGGGGCAATTTCCGCATGGAAGGCTACTGCAAGGTATATGCACGATACCAGGCACAGCTACAGAAGTATAATGCCGTGGATTTTGACGATCTTCTTCTGCTGACTGTGCGGCTTTTTGAGGAATGTCCCGAAGTTTTAGAATACTATCGCAACAAATTTAAGTACATTCATGTGGATGAATACCAGGATACCAACGCCGTCCAATACCGTCTTGTAAGCCTTCTCGCCGAAAAACACCGGAATCTCTGTGTTGTAGGCGATGAAGACCAGAGTATTTACAAGTTCCGTGGTGCAGATATTCAGAATATCCTACAATTTGAAAAATCTTTTCCCGATGCCAAAACCATACGTCTGGAGCAGAATTATCGCTCCACGCAGAACATTCTGGATGCCGCCAACGCTGTAATTTCCCATAACACAGAGCGACTTGGGAAACGTCTTTGGACGGATAATGGGGATGGAAGCAAGCTGAAAAAATACAAGGCCAATACGGAGTATGACGAGGCAAGCTACATTTCCACTGAGCTTTCCCGTCTCCACCGGCAAGAGGGCATCCCTTTTGCGGACATGGTGGTGCTCTATCGCATGAACGCACAGTCCCGCCCCATTGAAGAACAGCTTTTACTCAATGCCGTTCCTTACAAGATTATCAAGGGACACCGCTTCTATGACGCAAAGGAAATCAAGGACAGCATCGCTTTCCTTCGCACGGTGCATAATCCGGACGATGATGTGAGCCTGTCCCGTATTATAAATGAACCGAAGCGTGGTATCGGTGCAACCTCCTTAGGGAAGGCGGCCGCCCTGGCAGCAGATAGAGGCATCAGTCTCTATGCTGTTATCCGGGACGAGAGCTTCGCCACGGCGGTGGGCACATCCTGGGCAAAAATGCACGCTTTTTCTGAAATAATTGATGCAATACGCCAGGAAGCTCCGGACCTTTCTATCACGGCACTCATCCGCTTGCTATATGATAAAACAGGCTACATGGCACAGTTTAATCCGGAAAATCCGGAGGATGCCGTTCGCCTCGAAAACCTACAGGAATTTCTCTCTGTGGGTCTAAAATATGAAAAGGAGGCAGAAACCTCTTCTCTTAGCGATTTTTTGGATAACGTGTCTCTCGTATCCGATGTGGACGATTATGATGAGGACTTGGATACGGTCACGCTTATGACCATTCACACAGCCAAGGGTCTTGAATTCCCAGTTGTGTTTGTTGCCGGCTTTGAGGAAGGCGTCTTCCCGTCTTACCGTGCTGTATATGAAAGTGCAGAAATCGAAGAGGAACGCCGGCTTTGCTACGTTGCACTAACCCGTGCCAAAAGCCGTCTGTACCTGACCCACGCCATGACCCGTACGCTTATGGGTGCCACCACGCGAAACCGGGTCTCCCGTTTTATGCTGGACATTCCCGAAAGCCTTTACACGGCTGAAGGCGTGGACGTAACAGTGCATAGCGTGGACATTGCACCGCCGCCCATCCGACAGTGTGGACCGGCCCATTTTGGCACCACGATTACAAGTAAACCCATGGTGCCACGTCCTGCGGCGGTCGCAAACTGCGATCTTTCGCCGGGTGATACTGTACGGCACAAAAAGTTTGGTGAGGGTACCGTTCTTTCTGCCGTGCCTGTAGGAAATGATACTAAGCTTGAAATCAACTTCCTTTCCGCCGGAAAAAAGACGCTTCTCGCCACATACGCCAAACTGGAAAAATTACAATAGATAAAAACCAAACGGTCGCAGTTTGTTGCTGCGACCGTTTTTCTTATACTTTAAATCGAATTAAAATTTATTTCAGTTTTCCGATACCTTCTATGATATCTGCATAATAGGTGAAAAGAGAAACAACATCCGCACCGATACTGATAAAGTTGAAACCTTCGTCCATCAGCTGCGATGCATTCCCGAGTCCCCCGGTTGTTGCGGCAATTTTATTATGCTTTCTGGCTGTTTTTGCAACCAGCTTTCTGGCATCCAAGACCCTTTCATCGTCGAAATCACAAGGATTGCCAATTCCCTGGCTGAAATCTGCCGGGCCAAAAAAAATCATATCAATACCAGGCAGTGCACAGATCTCCTCCAGTTCCTCCATGGGCTCCGGATCCTCAATCTGAACACATGTAAACCGTTCCCGGTTGGCTTCTTTAATATAATCCATGCCGTCTACCAAGCAGAACTTGCCGTCCGCATTGCCACCGTCCAGCGGTCGGCGGCCGATGGGATGGAACTTAGTGTAATATACCACTTCTTTCGCTTGTGCCAGGCTCATTAGGTGGGGCACCATAATGCCGGTGGAATCTGCCTCCAGGGGACGAATCAGATCACTGTATCCGCCACGGCAAACACGGGTCATTACATCACAATCATAAATTTTCGCCGCACGGATCATATTTTCTAATGCGTAATAGTCTGTGGGAACGTGCTCATTATCCAGCCAGATACAGTCAAATCCACTCATCGCGGCAATCTCGGCAACTCTGGGCTCAGAAAGATTCAATTTTGTGCAAAACGCGACCTCTCCGTTTCGGATTTTACGCAGAACCCTGCTTGTTCTCATATTCAAATTGCATCAACCTCTTTTCTGATTTCATCCAACATAATTTTTCTGCCGCCTTCCTCCCGACTGCGAATACCGGCAATAATAATTTCCATAAGCTCTATTGTTTCCGTAAAGGGGAAATTGGGTTCTTCTCCTTCTGCGAATTTCACAAATTCGTTTAGCTGGGTTATAAAGGAGACAAAGCTATCCTTCATCGGAACCGATACACTGTCTGCTGTTCCCACAATTTTGAGGGCAGAGCCCGCCATATCATAGATAATAGCCAGGTTCACATCGATTCCCTTTTCGTGTTTCAAATGGATAATATTACGGGTGCTTTCACCGGTGTTCTGTACAGAAACATATCCCGGTCCGGTCAGTCTGTATACCGGCTCCAAGGCGTGAATACCGTAACGTTCCCAGCTTTTATTCATTGTCATATTGATATAACGCAGTTCACCCAGTTCATTGGTGGACATGAAATAGGGTATGTATTCCTTTGTATAACGGAGCGAACTGGAGGACATAATTCTAGCCCCTTCTTTCACCCACTTACAAAAGACTTTCAGATCGTCCACATTATCCGCCAGTGGCTTATCAATAAATACCGGCAGACCGGCTTCAATAAACGGTCTGGCACGCCACACGTGCTCATTCCCTTTATCCGTTGCAACAATAACCGCATCCACGTGACCGATAACATCCTCCGGTTTTTCTACAACATTCGGAACTTTGGATGCCTTTGCAACTTTGATTGCATCTGCCGGATCATCCGTCCACACGTGTGTAACTTTTGCGTTTCGCACACCAAAACTTTCCGGCGGCTCCTTTTCAAGATAACGGGGAATAACCGGAAATCCGCACTCTTCCATCGCTTCTTTATTATACCCGTTGAACATAGCACTCCAAGAATAGGGATGTCCGTTCCCATCCACCATGCCAAGCATTGCAATTTTCATTTCTTTCATTCTATTCCTCCTCCGCATTGATTGCATCAGTCAAAATTTTTCCCTAATGGGATTTTTACTTTTTCCTAATTTTATTATAATAAAATTTAATAGAAGAGTAAACAAATAAAACGGACTTAAAAAATGCAGATATGGAGTTTTATTTCGTTTCATTTTTGAACATCGTTATAAAATATAAAGAAGGTGTATAACATACGCGTAATACCGCCTGCCAGCACAAATAGATGGAATACGGAATACATATACCGGATTTTCTTAAAGAAATAATAAACAATGTACCGACTGTGTAGCACCCCCCGGAAAAGACCTAATCCCCGCAGCACTTCGGCATGGCTTTTCCATACGCTCTATTCTACCGGTATCCAAAGCTCGTAATATCGCTTTTTTCTTCGCTCTTCTCTATCTGTACAAAGATGATACACCTCTACCTCGAAATCCTGCTTTTGTTTATACGGAGAATCGGGTAGCCACGAGTTAAAAATCAAGTCTCGAAGCTTAGGCAGCTCATCTCCGGCATATCCGCCTTTTTCTGTTGTAAATATCGCATACAGTCCTGCCGGAATCGTTCGCTTCTCAAGATTCTTGCCACTTACATCTGCCTCACCTCGTGCGATTGAATATTTCCCTGCATCCCATATTCCGTACCACACACCATCGAATCCGTCACAGATTTCGCCGGGGACAAAATCCAGTTCATCCGACCACATGGTATGTACCGATGTAAATCGGTCTTTGGCGGAGCAGTTCCATTCTCTTGATACGCCAAACACTTCTATTTCGGGAACGTTCATCACTCTGCAATTCATTTTTTCACCCCCTTTAATGGCAATATGAAATGAAACCGGCGGATATACCCGAAGCGTACCGCCGCTTTTCCGCAGGGCAGACGGTGTCCCGCCATGCTGTCGCGCAAAAGCCCGTGAAAACGCATCCGCACTTTCATACCCACACTTTACGGCTATATCGATCACCTTGTCTTCCCCTGTCTGTAGTTCATACGCCGCAAGCGTCAGTCTTCTGCGGCGAATGTATTCCTTTGGCATCATTCCTGTCATGTAACTGAAAAAACGTGTAAAGCTATCCTGCGTAACACACGCAATCCTAGAGACCGTTGCAAAATCAATTTCTTCATACAGATTTTTTTCGATATAGTCCATTGCATTCATAAGCTTTTTCAGAATATCCATTGAAATCCCCCCTGTAAAGGCATTCTATCAGAATCCTCTTTTGCATTTCCGACTTTTTGCGAGCGAAATGTATCCGCAGAAAGAAAAAAAGCAGCCGAGATGACCGCCTTTTATTTTACTTACCATACCGTTATAAAACATACAGAAGAATATACAACATATGCGTAATGCTCCCGGCCAGAACGAAAAGGTGAAACACCGAGTGCATATACCGCGTTTTCTTAAAGAAATAATAGAAACAAGCCCCCACCGTATAGCAAAGTCCGCCTGCCAGAAGAAGCCCCGTTCCGCCACGGGCAATAAGGAAATCCAGTGCCCGATAGGCGAATACGATGCACCAGCCCATGGCAAGGTAGCAAACAGCGGAAAACTTTTTGTATCGCTTGATATCAATGCTGTTGAGCGTAATCCCCAAAATTGCCGCCGCCCACACAACACCAAACAAAATCCATGCAAGGAGCGGGTCGAATTCCCGGATTGCACAAAGCACGATAGGCGTATAGGTACCGGCAATCAGAATAAAAATCGAGCAATGGTCGATAATCTGCATCACCTTTTTGGCAAGAAGATGCTTTTGCAGTCCGTGGTAGATGCTGGAAAAGGTGTAAAGTAATATCATGGCAATGCCGTAAACGAGTGCCCCGGCAACGCTGTACGCATCACCGAACCAGACGGCAATCACAAGCCCGAGAGTCAGTGCCACTATCCCTGCCGCAGAACCAACAATATGGGATATCATATTTACGATTTCTTCTCCGTTTGTATAATCAGGCAGCTTTCGCTCCGCCAATTTCTCTCTAGTCATATCTGCCTCCATTCCTAGATTAAAAACCGAATTTACTCATTTTTCACAGCACCTTCTCCGAAAAGCTTTTCCGCTTCTTTCACAAAGGACTCCGAAGCCGATACCGTTTCCTTCGTCTTGTACAGCTTTTCTCCCACCATAATTCGCAGTGCGTCCCCGCCCGGATACTTCTTTACCACGGGATAAAAAGCATCCAGCTTTCCTACATCTGTCACCGCTAC
The DNA here is from genome assembly GCA_015068765.1 of Oscillospiraceae bacterium. Lineage (GTDB taxonomy): Bacteria > Bacillota > Clostridia > UMGS1883 > UMGS1540 > SIG447. The sequence continues at coordinate 10,104 of SVJY01000013.1, read as the reverse complement.
GGTCACCTGCTTCCCGGCAGGCATATTCGTTGGCAGCACCCGAATTTCTTCTGCCAGAATTTTGGGTTCTTCGTCCTCACGCAGGCTAAGGCTACCCCGCACGAGAACAGCTGTTCCCTCTTTCGCTACCTCATCATAGGCCGCAAGCACCTTGGGGAACACAATAACTTCCATGGAAGAGGTCAAATCCTCCACCGTCAGGAAAGCCATCATGGCGTTGTTCTTTGTCATTTTATTCTTGCGTCCGGATACAAGCCCTGCCACCTCAACCGTCTGCCGGTCATGATACAGACTGCTTTCTGTGTCTTTCAGCTGTACCATATTGGCAGGACCAATGGCCGCAATCGCTTCCTTATACGCATCCAAGGGATGACCGGACATATAAATCCCCAACGCTTCCTTTTCTCTTGCAAGGCGTATCTTGGTAGACAAATCCGGCACATCCGGGTAGGAATCGGTTGCCGGAAGAGCTTCTCCGAAAAGGGACATCTGCCCTGCGATATTGTTCTTCATACGGCTACCACGGGTTTCCAGCATGGTTTCAAAGCCACCCAGCATCTGTGCCCGGTTCGCCCCTGTAAAGTCAAAAGCACCGCCGGCAATAAGCTCCTCTAACGCACGCTTATTCATGTCCTTACCCAGCATTCGCTCAATATAGTCGCCCAGTCCGGCAAACGTTCCGTTTTCCTGTCTTTCTGCCGCCGTATTTTCCGCGAAGCCTTGCCCCACACTACGCACAGCCCCAAGCCCGAACCGGATGTTGCCGTCCTCTTCCGTAAATTTATAATAGCTTTTGTTAATATCCGGCGGCAACAGCTTAATACCCATTTTGTCACATTCCACTGCATACGCCGCAATTTTATCGGCATTACCGATAACGCTGTTAAAAAGTGCCGCCATAAAGTATACCTTGTAAAAACACTTTAAATACGCCGTCTCATACGCCAACACTGCATACGCCGCCGCATGGGATTTATTGAAGGCGTACTTGGCAAAATCAATCATATCGTCATAAATCTGATTGGCAATTTTCGCATCTACGCCGTTTCGCACCGCACCGGCAATTACGATTTCACCGTTTTCCACAAGCCCGTTTATGAAAACCTCCCGTTCCTTTTCCATTACATCGGTTTTCTTTTTGCTCATGGCCTTTCGTACAGAATCCGCCCGTGCCATACTGTAGCCGCCGATGTCCCGTACAATCTGCATTACCTGCTCTTGGTATACAATACAGCCGTAGGTAACACGGAGAATCGGCTCCAAAAGCGGGTGGAGATACTGGATTTTGTCCGGGTTTTTCTTGTTGCGGATATAAGTGGGAATAGAGTCCATCGGTCCGGGACGGTAAAGGGAAATTCCCGCAATAACATCTTCCAGACAATCCGGTGCAAGATCTCGCATAAAAGCCTTCATGCCTGCACTTTCCAGCTGAAATACGCCTGCCGTATCCCCCCGGCTAATCAGCTCGAAAACCTCCGGTGCATCATAGGACATGTTCTTTGTATCCAGTATAATCCCTGCCATTTCAGCGGCATCCTGAATAACGGTGAGGTTCCGAAGACCCAGAAAGTCCATCTTTAATAGCCCCAGCTGTTCCAGCGTTCCCATGGGGAACTGGGTAGTGATAACATCATCGTTTTTCTGTAGGGGCACGTGGACATACACCGGTGCATTGGAAATAACCACACCGGCCGCATGGGTGGAGGCATGACGGGGCAGACCCTCCAGTGCCAGAGAAATATCCAAAAGCTCATGCACCCGGGTGTCCTGCTCATAGGCCTCCTTCAGCTTCGGCGTCATATCAATGGCATCTGCAAGCTTAATATTCAGTATGTTGGGCACAAGCTTTGCAATCACGTCCACCTCGGCATAGGACATACCCAAAACACGTCCCACATCCCGGATAACGCCCTTTGCCGCCATCGTACCGAAGGTGATAATCTGTGCCACACGGTCCATGCCGTATTTCCGGTTAACATATTCAATAACCTCCGGGCGGCGTACATAGCAAAAGTCGATATCAATATCCGGCATACTCACGCGTTCCGGATTTAAGAAACGCTCAAACAGAAGCTGATACCGAAGGGGGTCTACGTCGGTGATATACAGTGTATAGGCTACGATACTGCCTGCCGCCGAGCCTCTGCCCGGCCCTACGGCAATGCCGCTTGTCTTCGCGTAATTTACAAAGTCCCATACAATCAGAAAATAATCCACAAAGCCCATATTCCGAATTACGCCCAGCTCATAGCTAAGGCGTTCTTTTGCTTCCTCTGTGGGCGTACCGTACCGTTCATAAAGCCCTTTTTCACAAAGAGCTTGGAGATAGACGAAGGCATCCTGTCCCCCCGGCACATCGTATTTAGGCAAAAGCCGCTGATGAAATACAAAATCGAAGTTACAGGCATCTGCGATTTTCTTTGTGTTGGCGATTGCCGCAGGTGCATAGGGAAACAGTGCTTTCATTTCCTGTCCGCTTTTTAGATAAAATTCCTCGCCGGTAAATCGCATCCGATCCGTATCACTTACATTCTTGCCGGTTTGTATGCAAAGAAGAACGTCCTGATACCGTGCATCTTCTTTTTTGACATAGTGTACGTCATTCGTAGCAACCAGCGGAATGCCGGTTTCTTCGGAAAGCTTTATCAGCAGCGGATTCAGCTTTCGCTGTTCCTCAATGCCGTGGTCCTGCAATTCCAGATAAAAATTCCCTTCGCCGAATATAGAAAGATACCTAAGTGCTCTGCGTTTAGCGTCCGCATAGTCCCCTTTCAAAAGGGCACGGGGAATATCTCCTGCAAGGCAGGCAGAAAGTGCAATAAGCCCCTCACTGCCGGCAGAGAGCGTTTCGATATCCACTCTCGGCTTATAGTAAAAACCTTCCGTAAAGCCTACGGATACAATGCGAATCAGATTTTTATAGCCCACCTCATTTTTTACGAGCAACACAAGATGGCCTATCTCCTCGTCCCTGCCCGCAGTTTTTTGGGTGCGATCGCCGTCCGTCGTATAGATCTCACAACCAATGATAGGCTTGATGCCTGCTTCCTTGGCCGTCTCGTAAAAATCAACGACGCCGTACATTACCCCATGGTCCGTCAGGGCCAGTGCCGTCTGTCCCGCATCCTTCGCCCGTTCCACCAGGTCCCGGATACGGCACGCACCGTCCAGAAGGCTGTATTCACTATGTACGTGCAGATGTACAAAATCCATAGGCCGTTCCTTTCTAAATAATACCCCGTTCCAGCTTGACCTTCAGAATACGGGACACACTTTCATTCAGACGCATTTCGCTTACACGTCCGTTTTCCACCGCCGCTTTAATCGCCTGATGTGCCTCGGCGATATTTTCCGGCATGAGAAGCATATCTGCTCCTGCCTCGAAAGCAGTCAATGCCGCCGCACCGGGCGAATAAAAATCCGTAATTGCCTTCATAGAAAGGGAATCCGTAATGATAATATTGGGGAAACCCATTGTATTTCGGAGAATATTGGTCATAACATTTGTGGACATAGAGCACTCCATATCCGTTTTCGTTATATCCTTGTTAACCATATGGGAAATCATAACGAAATCCGCCCCAGCCTCGATGCCTGCCTTAAAAGGCAAAAGGTCGGCGGTCTGCATTTCCTCGTAGGTTCGTTCGCTCCGTGCCCGTCCGCTGTGGGAGTCCGTCAGTGCACTGCCGTGTCCGGGAAAATGCTTAACTGCACTTGCTACGCCGCTATCCCGAAGGCCTTGCACCATTTCCTCCACCATAGCACTGACAAGTGCGGGGTCTGTACCGAAGGAACGGGTACCAATCTCCGTGTTTTCTTCATTCACAAGTGTATCCGCCACCGGGGCGAAGTTTACATTAAAGCCTAACGTCCCGATTTCTGTACCCAGGTTTTTGCCGATATCGTAGGCTCTCTGGCTGTCGCCACCGTCGCCCACCTCACGCATTGACGGTACGGCCGAAACGCCCATGCCTTCAATGCCGGAAAGACGGGAAACCTCGCCGCCCTCTTCATCTACTGCAATAAACAGAGGAATACGGGAAGCTCCCTGTAAATCAGTCAGTAGCCGTGTTACCTGTTCACGGCTTTGTATGTTATCTCCGAAAAGTACCACGCCGCCGACAGGATAGCCGGAAAGCCCTGTTTTTACAGCGTCTGTCATACCGGTTACAATACCGCCATCGCCTAAGGCCTCGGGGGCTACAACCATGAGCTGATAAATTTTTTCGTCCAGTGTCATGGATTCCAGCATTGTCCACGCCGCACCGTTCGGGTCTGTTTCATAAATCTTGCCTATTTCCTCCAGTGAAACGGACGGCGTTACTGTAGGTGCAGGTGTCGCTTCTTTTTTACAGGCCACCGTCGTAAGACCCATGAGCACCGAAAGAAAAAACACTGCTATCTTTTTCATAAAGTATGTCCTCCTGTGTGGAATTTTGAGAAAAGGGCACGCAATAGCTTGCGTACCCTTTTGTTCACACTGTATAACTCTCAAAGTGAGAGATTATTGGTGATTTGCGAAACATTCGCTGCAATAGATCGGCCTGTCATTCTTGGGAATGAAGGGAACCTTTGCTTCCTTTCCGCAAGCTGCGCATACAGTCGTGTGCATTTCGCGATTTTCACGAAGTGCCTGCTTCTTCGCAATGCGGCATTCCTTGCAACGCATGGGCTCGTTCTGGAATCCCTTTTCTGCATAGAACTCCTGTTCTCCAGCAGTGAATACGAACTCCTCGCCGCAATCCTTGCAAACTAATGTTTTGTCCTCGAACATAATGATCTCCTCACTTTGAAATTTGTTCACCCTTGCCGGAGTCGAACCGGCCCGTCCGTGCACCTCGCACAGCCACTCTCCCAGAGCCTTCGGGCATATTGTAAGCCGATTACGGCTTTAAAACAGTTTTGGAGCGGGTAACGGGAATCGAACCCGCACAGCCAGCTTGGGAAGCTGGAACTCTACCATTGAGCTATACCCGCATTTTCGGGAATCCCTATTGGGGATACCACTCCACGTATTTTTCGATTTTGTGCTTAATTCGCTGCAAAGCATTATCAATGGATTTCGGTTCTTTCCCCAGCGCAAGTCCGATTTCCTGATAGGACTTACCCCGGATATACAACACAAGCACCTTTCGTTCAAAGGTACTGAGCAGACTGGAAAGCCTGTTGCCAATATCTGAAAAGCGTTCCCGGTGAAGCAGAATCGTCTCCGGATCCCCTTCCTTTTCTTCCTGGCTCACCACATCTAAAAGCGTAAGCTCATATTCCTCAAATCCCAATGGACGGTTTAGGGAAACATAAGTATTCAGCGGCTCGTGTTTTTGACGAGTAGCCATTTTGACCGCTGTAATAATCTGGCGTGTGATACAAAGCTCTGCAAAAGCACGGAAACCCGACTGCCTGTCCTCTCTGTAATCTCGGACCGCCTTGAAAAGCCCGATCATGCCTTCCTGCACCAAATCCTCCCGGTCTGCACCGATGAGGAAATACGTTCTTGCCTTACGCCGGACCAGTGTACGGTATTTGGAGAGAAGATGCTCCATTGCCGCATCGTCACCTTCTTGCGAAAGCAAGACCAACTTTTCGTCTGTTAACGACTCCGGTGCTTCCGGACGCACATCTTTTTGCATCCTTTTCCTCCTGAAACATCCATGCGATAGATACAGTATACTAAATTTAGTAACAAATGTCAAGTAAATTTTGTAAAATGTTGAAAATTTTCATTAAATTTTCCGGCGGACCATGGAATAGGGCGGAAAGCTTCCATCCATAGGAATACGAATTATCTGCGTGGGATGCGGTGCGGTTTCCAGCGGATTGCCTTCCACATCATACATTTCAGAAACGGTATGGGTGTATTCCCTGCCCTCCGGGGTCATAATCTCCAAGATATCGCCCAGAGAAAATTTGTTCCGCTGTGAAAATCGCAAAAAGCCTTTTTCCTCCTCCGTCACCATACCTGCCACCTGATAATCTCGGATATAGGTGCTGGACGCATGAATCTGTCCGTTCTGCTTCGCCTCGCCGTCCCAGAAGCCGTGACAGTACTGGCGGTGGCTGACCTTGCACACTGTTTCGATTGCTTCCTCCGACAGCGTATATTTTTCCGGATTTTCATAATAACGGTCCATTTCCTGCCGGTATGCACGCACCACGGTTGCCACATAGTATTCGCTTTTCACTCGGCCTTCAATCTTCAGGCTGGAAATGCCTCCACCCAGAATTTCCGGCAGAAATTCCAGGAGGCACAAATCCTTGGCATTAAAAATATAACTACCCCGGTCATTCTCTACAATCGGCATATATTCACCGGGCCGTTTTTCTTCCATGAGCGTATATTTCCAGCGGCAAGCCTGTGCACAATCCCCTCGGTTTGCATCCCTGCCCACCAGATAGTTGCTCATCAGACAGCGTCCCGAATACGAAACACACATCGCACCGTGGACAAACATTTCCAGCTCCAGGCCCTCCGGCGTATTCTTCCGAATCGAAAGGACTTCCTCCCGAGAAAGCTCTCTCGCCAGCACCACACGCTCTGCACCCATGTTGTACCATGCCATTGCCGTTTCCGCATTGGTGATATTCGCCTGTGTGCTCACATGAATGGGAAGCTTTGGTGCCGCCTTACGAATCAGCCCGAATGCACCGAGGTCTGAAACGATGACGCCGTCTGCACCCATTTTTTCCAGAGACTGCACGTATTCGCCCAAAACGTCCAAATCGGCTTGCCGCATAATGACGTTCAGTGCCACATACACTTTTTTGTCCCTATCTTTTGCGAAAGCTATCCCTTCCTTCATCTTTTCCGGCGAAAAATTATCACAGGCAGTACGCATAGAAAACTCCTCGCCGCCAATATAAACCGCATCCGCCCCATATAATATAGCCACCTTCAGCCGTTCCAAATCCCCCGCCGGTGCCAATAGCTCTGCTTTTTTCATAGGTCCTTCTCCGTTTCCTTTTTTATCGTATTCAGTATAACGGATTTTAACAAAAAAGTCAATCCCTTTCCTGATTTATTCAAGTCGTATATTCGGCAAACAAAAAACCGGAACGAAAAAATCGTCCCGGCGTTTTTGTTTGTATAGTGTATAGTTTGTATAGTTGCTCCACAAATTTTCATTTGCACATTGCATAGGTACTTGCACAGAAATAATTATTTCGCGTCTACGCTTGCGGCGTATGCGATAAGGTCAACAACCTTGTTGGAATAACCCCACTCGTTGTCGTACCAAGAAACGAGCTTTACAAAGTTGTCGTTGAGGCTGATGCCTGCATCTGCATCGAAGATGGAGGTGCGTGCATCATGAATGAAGTCAGAAGAAACTACCTTGTCTTCGGTGTAGCCGAGGATACCCTTCAGCTCGCCATCAGCAGCCTTCTTAACTGCAGCCTTGATTTCATCATAGGTTGCACCCTTTTCAAGACGGCATGTAAGGTCAACAACAGAAACGTCTGCTGTGGGAACACGGAAAGCCATACCTGTCAGCTTGCCATTGAGTTCCGGAATAACCTTGCCAACTGCCTTTGCTGCACCTGTAGAAGAGGGAATGATGTTGAAAGCTGCACCGCGGCCGCCTCTCCAGTCTTTCTTGGAAGGACCGTCAACCGTCTTCTGGGTTGCAGTTGTTGCATGGACTGTGGTCATAAGACCTTCAATGATACCGAAGTTGTCATTGATAACCTTAGCTAAAGGTGCTAAGCAGTTTGTTGTGCAGGATGCGTTAGAAATAACAGTCATATCTTTTGTGTACTTGTCATTGTTAACGCCCATTACAAACATGGGTGCATCTGCGCTGGGTGCAGAAATAACAACCTTCTTTGCACCGGCTTTAATGTGTGCGGAAGCCTTTTCGGTGGTTGTGAATACGCCTGTAGATTCAACTACATATTCTGCGCCGCATTCTTTCCAGCCGATTTCTTCCGGGTTCATTGCAGCGTAAACAGCAATTTCCTTGCCGTTTACTACGAGCTTATCGCCTTTTACTTCGATATCGCCCTTAAACTGTCCATGAACCGTGTCGTAACGGAGCATGTAAACCATGTAGTCTACATCGATGAAGGGATCGTTGATACCAACAATCTCAACCTTGCCCGTTTCCATTGCCGCTCTGAATACCAGACGGCCGATTCTGCCGAATCCGTTAATACCTACTTTTACTGCCATTTTGCCATACCTCCATTTATTTTATTCCACGGTGATGGATTCAATCACCGGTTTGGCCACAGGTGTTTCGCCCCGGACAGGCGTTTTTGCCAGTGCGTCCAGAACATCAAAGCCTTCCGTCATCATGCCGAAAGCAGCATACTGACCATCCAGGAAGGTTGCGTCATCATGCACAATGAAGAACTGCGAGCTTGCACTGTTTGGATTTTGTGCACGGGCCATGGAAATCACGCCGCGTACATGAGAAATATCGTTCTGTGCAAAACCGTTAATTGCGAATTCTCCGACGATGTTTTCATCAGAGCCGCCAAAGCCGGTACCTTCCGGGTCGCCGCCCTGAATCATGAAACCTTCCATGATTCTATGAAAAGTCAGACCGTCATAAAAGCCTTCCTTTGCAAGCTTTGTAAAGTTTTCCACTGTTTTGGGTGCCTTATCCGGATATAATTCCAGCTTCATGACACCGCCGTCTTTCATCGTGATGGTAATATTCACTTCTTCGTCCTCCTCTATAGCTTCTGCTGCCGGTGTGGGAGATTCTGCCACAGCTTGCTCCGGTGTTTGCGCCGGTTCTTTATCCGTAGCAGATGTATATGTTTTCTGCAGCGAATCCGCATCCTTTTCTGTGGCACAGCCTACAAATACAAGCAACACCGCAAGGCAGCAAACAGCCGCGAAAAATCTGCAATATTTTTTCATTTACGTTTCCTTTCCGTCCTATTTCTCCCTGCCGTAAGCAGGCTGTTTTTTATTATACCGCAATCCGAGAAAGATTGCAAGCGTTTTTTTAAATTTTGGCAGTATAACTAAAATTTTTCCTGAATAAGCCTATCCGTTTCGGCATCATCCTGAATCCAGTAGCCGGAGCCGTCCCCGGCCATGCCCGGAAGCAGAAATGTTTCCGTCTGATAGCCCATTACGGCTTTTGCGTAGGTAAGCACATCACTTACCTTCAGGTTACTGATTACATTATCCGTTACTTTCTCATATACCTCAGGAATCTTTGAAACATACTTCATCTGAAGCTTCTGCTGGAGAAACGCCATGATAAAATTCTGCTGTACCCCTACCCGTTCAATATCCCCCATGGCATAATCATGCCGGTAGCGAATCAGACCTTCCGCCTGTGCACCGTTCAGCGTCTGTTGACCCGGATCAATATGAATGTGTAAATCCTGGAAGGGATCATCGTAATGGTAGGGACGCTCCACATAGTAGTCCACGCCGCCAAGCTCGTCCACCACGTCCCGGAAGGCACGAAGGTTAATAATGGCATAATAGTGAATCGGAAGCCGTGTGACCTCTGAAACGGTATCAATCAGTGCTTCTTCCTTACGCATACCGCGGTATTCGGCATAGCTGTATACAGAATTGATTTTCCTGCTTCCGTTTAGGCTGATGCGTGTATCTCTCGGAACAGACAGAATGGAAATTTTTTCCGTCTGCGGATTTAAGGAAATAACCATAATCACGTCCGTATTGGCACCCACATGATCTTTCCCCACAAGCAGGAAGTTAACCACGCCGTCCGCGCCGACTTCCGCCAGTGCATTACCGTGGTCCCCCATAGCAAAAGGCTTACTGCTTATCAGCCCCACAACCACACCGGCAAAGGCCGCCAAAGCCGCAAGAAGTATCAAACCAAAAATCAAAAAAAACTTTTTAACGTTCATACGTCTTCTCCAAATAAAAAACGAACAATACTTTCAGCGTATAGCCAAAACGCATTGTTCTCTAATATATTGGCACGCTGTGTTCGTCCCCAAGCGGGCAATTCCGTCTTTTTTCGCTTAAAAAACCCTTGTCGCATGACAAGGGTTTTTTACTGGTGGAGGGGGGTGGATTCGAACCACCGAAGTCACTGACAACAGATTTACAGTCTGCCCCCTTTGGCCACTCGGGAACCCCTCCAAATGTCTGGAGCTGGTGATGGGACT
>SVJY01000052.1 GCA_015068765.1 Oscillospiraceae bacterium | reverse complement strand
TATCGGATGCCGCTAGCTTTAAGTCAGCACAACAGTTTGAGCAGAAAATCACACCCTCAATTTTTCCTTCTTTCAGCCATTTGTAATATGTATCCAGCTGTAGCTGCATAAGCTCTGCCGGCATTTCCTTATGGTTGCCGTAATCCCACATATAACAGCCTGCCATAATTTTCTGTCCGGATGAAAGGTCTTTAAGCTTTGTAAGATTTTCTTCCAAATGCAGAAGGTCCTCAGCACGCCAAGTCCACATCTGCAGAAGGTCACATTCTGCAATATACGGACGGCGTTCCTCCGTCAGCTCCGACACATAAATAACTGTCCAGAGCGGCAACGGACGTGCCGCCTCCTCCCGTAGCTTCTTCTTGAAACCTCGTAGGACCTCGGGGGTGAATTTTTTCATACGTGCCTGCGACATGAAATCATCCATAATTGCACCGGTGATGTTAGGATAAATTTGGGAAAGACGAACAATTTCATCTGTAAAATCCACCATTCCGGACCCACCGTCACCTATGATAGACCAAACCACATTATCCATGGTATCCAGTACCATAGCATCCTGGTCAAAAGGAGGTTTAGGAAGACCCGCCATTACTACTCGACACATGTTAGGAATACCAAAATAATAGGCACCCTCCAGCGGTGTCATACGGCTCATTCCCGGTAGTCCGAAAGCATTGTTAATATGGTGGGAGCCTTCTGTCTGGCCCCAAAGCCAAAGCTTATTTTTTAGTTTCATGGTAGTTCTCCTTTCGGCTTTATATATATAAAATAACATACCAACGACAAAAAGTCATTGGTATGTTTCGTTTCTTTATTGGTCTTTTCCGTGATTTTATTACCAGAACATTGTCAGCGTCCGCATTTCTTCGTCCAAAACCAAAAGAGCCACCCGACGCTGTTCCAAAGAATCTACACGGTACTGCTTATATTCCTCCATTAAATCGGAAAAGTCGTCGCCCTTTTGCAAGCGTTCAGACATCAAAATAACCGTCTCGCCGGCGTATCGCATATTCACCATCGCCCACCAAAGCTCCTGGGCAGAGCTATCAAAGCCGTATGGTTCCTTATAGTCTTTATACGCCACAAAATCGGCAAGCATTTCCTCGAAAAACGCCTTATATTCTTTCACAGCCTTCGCATCATATATACCTTTTTCCAGCATGTCCATCATGGGAGAAAGTGCATAATCCGCTTGCGAAAGATACAACAGACTTCCAAAAAATTCAGTTTTTATATAGGAAAGCTCATCCTCAAAGTACTCCAGGTCCTGACAGAAAATTTCAGCCCATCGTTTTTCCTCATTGAACTGTACGCCCCCTACCATTGCAATATCCCGAAGCCTCACCGCTGTTTTTCCGCCGATGTTATAAGAAGGGATTTCCGTGCCTCGGAAAAAGGTGCGGATGTCCGTCCTATACACATCAAAAACCTTTGTCCCCACCGGTCGCATTTCATAGGTTGGAACGAGTGGTGTAAGCGGTTTCGTAAAATCCCGGTAAAAGTTGACAGTTTTTGCCGCTTCGTCCCACAAAACTGTATAGCCGAAATTTTCAAGGTCACGGACAAGCACTGCCGTATATCCGTCAATGTTATATGACGGGACAAGCATATGATCAATATAGGCACAAATATCCGTGGAATAGCCTGCACCAATAATCTGTGCGCTCGCTCCGGTACAAAGACCACATAGAACAAGCACTAAGCAAAAGATTCTTTTCATGTGCTTTGCTCTCCCGTTTTATTATAGTCCTGAATCCGATAGAGTATCAGAATCCACCGGATTTCCGGTCGTTTCCTCCGGTTTGTTTTCAGTCGGACGTTCCGACGGCGTATTCGATTCGGGTTTTTGCGGTGACAAGGGAGAAGGTGTCGCCGTCACTTCCGGTCCTGTCGTGGAAACAGGGTCAGTTGTAGTAACGGGCTCGTCCGTCTCGTCGGGCGTAGGTGAAGGCACAGCTTCTCCTGTTCCCACATGAATAATACGGTAGCTTCCGTTATAGTTACTGCGGCACAAATACACTCTTTCCGGCTCGTGCCCGTCACGGGTAATCACTTTATAGGTGTCCACCACATAGCCGCTTGAGCCTTCCTCTTCCACTTTTTCTTCCCCTAAAGGCAGTGTGGGATCGTCAATCTTCCGTTCCGGCGGTGCTGTGTGCCCAATGGTTGCCGTTTCAAAAGAGACCTGTAGGCTTTCATCTTCCTTATGACCGTGAATTGCCGTATACATCTCTCCGTTTTCCGCAGAGCAGACAATTTTTACGGGATAACCGCTTGAATTGCGGAAACGAAAATCGATATTCCCGTAATCAACGGTAGCATCACGACCCAAAGGAACATACGATACAGTCAACTGATGATTCACTCTTTCCACAATGTCAAGATTTGCAAACACAACCGCATTAAATAGCGTTGAGGAAACCTGGCAAATACCGCCGCCGATACCGGGCACTGTTTCTCCGTTTACATATACGCTCGCCGTTTCAAAGCCTTCGCTATAGCTTCTTTCCCCTACAACGCCATTATAGGAAAACACTTCGCCCGGTGCTAAAATCGTTCCGTGAATCTTATTGGTTGCCAAAGCAATATTCTTGCTTCTAGGTACATCCCCGGCATTGAATTTCGTTTTATATTCACCGATAATATCCGAGAACAGCTTGGCTTCAATATCCTCCAGCGTCGTTGCCGGTTCCTGAATCTGTAAGGGGATTTCAAAGGAAACGCCGTGACCCGTATTGCCTTCAATAATCTTTTGTGCTACAGCCGTATCAAAGGAAACGCCGAGGACGTGGGGATGCATCACAACCTTGCCGTCCAGAATTTCATAATAGGCATCTGCCGCTTCTGCACAGATTGCAGAATAAAGAGTATCAGCCGATAATTGGGTTGGATTTCTGCTTTCTTTCTCAAAAACAATTTTTTGATCAAAGGTACCCATGCGGATTGTTTCCAAAATTTTCGCGGAAACTGCGGCTTCATCCGGCATAAGCCCGGGACGACCGGTGGTAACCACCAATGTGTCTTCCCGGATTTCCCAGGAATGCTCTTCAACCCTCTCCTGCACATCGGCAAGAAGTTCTTTTAATATATCTTTGTAGGCGATTTCATCATAGTCTACCACCATTCCCGTCTCCTGCTTTACAAAGAAAGAGCAAAAGGCACGACCAATTCTACTGAAAAAATTTCCGTTTCTAAAATACAGTGCGGCATTTTCTGCAGATTTCTGATAATTATAAGAAGCCAGAAAATCAGCCGGAACAACTGTCTTTTCCACATCACCCAGTACAATGTGCACCGGCTTTTCAAAAGTAGAATCCACCAGTGTATCACGAAGTTTTTGGGTTGCTTCCTCTACGGTTAGACCGGAAATATTCACATTCCCGGTCTTTACGCCGCCGGGAATCTTTTCTGACCCGTATGCACGAATAACACACGCCGCCAGTAACCCTAATAAAATCACCACTACACAAAGTGCAATGAGCAAGGATTTGTTTTTCAGTCGTTTCAAGATGGATACCTCCATAACATTTTTATCGGTTGTAGTATTTGTATATTATCATTTATTATATATTATAACAGGAAATTTCCGGTTAGTAAATATGATTTTAAAAAAAATATTTTTTTAATACTTTTTTAAACTTTAAGCAAAGTTTTTTTGTGAAAATTATGGCATTTTCTCTTCGATTTTATTTTCAAAACATACTCTTAGTACAAAAAAGTAAAAAGGGTGTAATTTCTTACACCCTCAGCTACAATTATTTGGATTCCAGATATGCATTCAGCTTATCCACAAGTGCGTCACAATCTACACCGTGTACAGCACATGCGGCCTCAATGCTTTCTCCGCTTGCGGAAGGACAGCCCAAGCAGTGCATTCCGATTTCAAGGAAAAACGGTGCCGTGCCTTCGTCCATACGCAGAACGTCCAGGATAATTGTGTCTTTTGTTACTTTTGCCATTTTTTCTACTTCCTTTCCTTGCCTTTCAGCAATACATTTTGAATTTCTATATTGTCATTAAATAAAACAATATCAGCGTCCATACCCTCGGCAATTGTGCCGATGGTCTTTTTCCCGGCGACTTTTGCCGGAATTTTTGTAGCCATTTTAACGGCATTAACAATGTCAACGCCCGCATCCTTATGCATAACACGAACGAGTCGGTCGGTGGTTGCAATGCTACCTGCAAAATTGATTCGATCCGGCATTTTGGCTACGCCGTCTTCAATAACAGCGACGCGGTTATCTGCAATAGGACCCAAAATCATTTCTTTAATGCCCTCAACCCCTGCACCACGCATAGAATCTGTTACCATACAAATATAATCAGACGTTTTAATCTTATATATTAGGCGAAGAAGCTCCGGCGGTAGGTGTTTTCCGTCCGCTATCGTCTCCACATACATATCATCCAGCAAATATCCGGTTTCAACGGCACCGAGAACACGGAAGCCTTGTCTTCTTTTGAGAAGTGACATGCCGGAATAAAAATGGGTCATGAGTCGGCAACCGGCTTCGTATACAGGCATAATTTCGTCATACGTTGCATTCGTATGGGCAATAGAAGGGATAACGCCGTTTTTCAACAAGGTTTCACAGAACAAAACGGCACCGTTTCGTTCCGGTGCAAAGCTCCACCGGGCAATAACCCCCTTATATGCATCCAGTAATTCTGTATATTCCGACACAATCGGGTCTGTAATAAATTCCGGTGCCTGTGCCCCTGCTTGCTCCAAAGAGAAATACGGTCCCTCCAGATGGGCACCAAGTATTTCGGGCAAATCCGGACTCTTTTCTGCCATTACCGTGCCTATATCCTCTATACTCTTACGAAAAGAAGCCGGGTTTGCGGTGGTTGCGGTTGGCATAATGGCAGTTGTACCGTGGGCAAGATGTGTACGAAGTGCCGTTCGCACATCCTCCGGCGTACCATCCATAAAATCAGTTCCGCCGGCACCGTGTGTATGCAAATCAATAAAGCCGGGGCTCACATATAGCCCCTTCGCATCGATAATCTCATCCGCCGCAAGCTCTTCCGCGGTAACTGCAAAAATCTTGCCGTCTCTTATGTAAAGAGACTTATCTGTTTCTACTTTGTCGGTGATAATACGACCATTTATAATTTTTAACGTCATTTCCCTAACACCTCTAACAAACGCTTCACTTCTTCTATTTCTTTTTTCTGCATCGCTTTTCCGGCTATAAGACCGGAAAGTCGTTTTTTTAGCTTATCTTTGACTCGTTCTACCCAGACGGGGTACAGTGGGTCTTGCCTGTTTTCCCGACCCACCAAAAGCTCTGCCGGCGTATACATTTCACCCTCACCCCGCGCAGCTTCTAAAATAGCGTACAGCTTCTCTCCTTCCTGTACAATCTTTTCCCGGGTAATAACAAAGCCGCTTGACAGTAAAAACTTCCGCAACTCCACCACAGCGGTCATAGGCTGTAAAATCAGCTTCTTTCCCGCCAAATCGGGGGCTTTTTGTAATATCTCCGCGATGAGCATTCCGCCCATTCCGGCAATGATTACCGTATCATAATCCGTCACATCCACGCCCACAAGTCCGTCCGCCTTCTGCGTTTGGATCGAAGCAGAAAGCCCGAACCGGTCAATATTCTCACGGCTTCGGTCAAGCGGTCCGTCATGCACATCCGTAGCAAGGGCCGAGGTTGCGATTTTCTCTTTCAATAGATAAATCGGGACATATCCATGGTCGCTTCCCACGTCTATAACGGTGGCACCGGGACTTACACACGCGGCAATACCGACAAGACGGGGCGTCATAAACTTATTCAAGGAAATCCTTTAGCTTCTTACTGCGGCTTGGATGGCGAAGCTTTCGCAGTGCTTTTGCTTCTATCTGACGGATTCGTTCACGGGTTACGTCGAACACTTTACCCACTTCCTCTAAGGTACGCGGCCGTCCGTCATCCAAACCAAAGCGGAGACGAAGAACCTTTTCTTCCCTGGAGGTAAGTGTATCTAAAACGTCCATAAGCTGTTCCTTCAGAAGTGTAAAGGATGCCATTTCGCTGGGTGCAGGTGCATCATCATCAGGGATAAAGTCGCCAAGGTGGCTGTCCTCTTCCTCACCGATAGGTGTTTCTAAGGAGACCGG
>SVJY01000012.1 GCA_015068765.1 Oscillospiraceae bacterium | reverse complement strand
GCTTTGCACCGGAAGCCATGGTCAGCCGGGGAATGCTGGTCACGGTGCTGTACCGGCTAAGTGGCAGCACATACACCGGCGAAACCGCCTTCCGGGACGTAAGCTATGACGCATGGTATGCCCCGGCCGTGGCATGGGCAGCCACCGGCGGCATTGTTTTAGGAGACAGCGAAACCACATTCCACCCGGAAAGCCCCGTTACAAGAGAACAGCTGGCGACAGTTTTGTATCGCTACGTATCCGCAAAAAAGGGGATCGACACCGGAGAAACAAGTCTTTCTGCTTTTAGGGATGCCGGAGAAATCAGTGATTGGGCACGGGAAGCCGTTTCGTGGAGTTATGCAGCCGGATTGATTCAGGGTATGGAGAACAACACCCTTGCCCCTGGCGGCACCGTCACCCGTGCACAAATGGCAACTGTGCTGATGCGGCTTTGCGAAACTGTTTTGCAATGAGAGAACGGAGCTTTTCTGTCTGCTTTACTTGCAAAAGGCCGATGTATATGATACAATACTGCAAACGATATTTTATACCGTGACGGTATAAAGGAGAGGTAGTTATGAAATTTCCGAAAGTTAAAAATCCATTCACTGTGATTGGAATATTGGCTGTGGTTATCCTATTGGGCGTTACCTATTTTAGGGGAGAGAAGCCGGCATCTCCGCCGGCTCCCCTGCCCACCGTCTCGCCCACGCCACACCCTTCTGCTGCGTTTATTCCGGCAGTTCCCACAGCTTCCCCGACCTCCACGCTTCCGGAAGAGGAAGAAAAGGAGGAGGAACGTACGCCGGAGACGCCGGCGGCTTCTGTGGGAGACAATGCGGCGGTGGAAGCCGCCACGCAATGCACGTTTTCCATCCGCTGTGATACCCTTGTGGGAAACGACGCACTTTCTGACGAAAAAAAAGGGCTCGTTCCTTCGGATGGGGTTATCTTTGCGGCACAGAGCGTTGCATATGCAGAAGGGGAGAGCGTATGGGACGTGCTGTACCGTCTCACCCGTCAGCACGGTATTCATTTAGAGTATACGAAGGTGCCGGCCTATGGCAGTGTGTACATTGAAGGTATACAGAATCTATATGAATTTGACGGTGGAAGCGGTTCCGGCTGGCTGTTTTATGTCAACGGCGTTTCTCCGCATGTCGGTTGCTCCCAATATAGGCTTTCGCCCGGCGATACCGTCGAATTTTTCTATACCTGCAACTACGGAAACGATTATGCCTACGGAGGCTGAGTTATGCAAAGCTTCAAAACGTATCATCCCCTTGTAAATTTCACATACTTTGTTGCCGTTATCGGGGTTACCATGTTCTGTATGCATCCGGTGCTTTTAGGGATTTCCGTCGTCAGCGGTTTTGCCCATGCCTGGGTGCTTTTCGGGAAAAGGGCGTTTAGGACGTGTCTGTATCTGATTCCGCTTTGCATCGTTGCGGTGCTTTTTAATGTGCTTTTGAATCACCGAGGCGAGACAATTTTAACCTATTTCCCGAGCGGCAATCCCTTGACGCTTGAGTCCGTTCTTTACGGCCTTGCCGCCGCCGTGATGCTCTGTGCCGTGGTTTTGCATTTTTCCTGCTTTACGGCGATTATGACAAGCGATAAGCTTCTTTGCCTTACCGGGCGGCTGTTTCCGTCGCTGTCCCTCATTTTTTCCATGACACTGCGGTTTGTTCCCCATTTAACCAACCGGATACAAAAGGTCCGCATGGCACAGCGGGGCATCGGGGAAGGGGACGGCAATAGTCTCCGACGGTTGCGGCAGGCAATTACAGCCCTTTCCGTGACGCTGGATTGGTCTTTGGAAAATGCGGTGGATACGGCGGACAGCATGCGTGCCCGAGGGCATGGTCTGCCCGGCAGGACTACATTTTCCCTGTATACCTTCGACCGATATAACCGAGGCCTTCTCTTTATTATCCTTCTTCTGGGTGGCGTCGTCATCGGCAGCGGCATAGCAGGAAAAATCCGCTTTTTTTACTACCCTGCCCTTTCGGGCAATACGGCACCGCTGGCGTATGCCGCCTACGGCGTCCTCTGCTTTTTGCCCATTTTAATTGAAATCCGGGAGGTTTTTCGATGGAAATACTTGCAGTCCAAAATCTGAAATTTACATATCCGGGCATGACAGAGCCTGCCCTATCCCACATAAGCCTTTCCGTACAGGCGGGGGCGTTTATCACCGTGTGCGGAAAATCCGGCTGTGGCAAAACCACCTTGCTTCGGCTCCTGAAGCCTACGCTTTCGCCCCACGGCATACAGGAAGGCACAGTACGGTATAAGGGGCAGGATATTACTGCACTTTCCCACCGGGCACAGACGGAGGAAATCGGCTTTGTTTTGCAGAATCCGGACAGCCAGATTGTAACGGATACGGTGTGGCATGAGCTTGCCTTCGGGCTGGAAAGCCTGGGCGTGCCCACCGGAGAAATTCGGACTAGGGTGGCAGAAATGGCATCCTTTTTCGGGATTCAGACCTGGTTTCACGAAAAGGTGGAGAGGCTTTCCGGCGGACAGAAGCAGCTTCTGAATCTGGCGGCGGTCATGCTGCTTCGCCCGTCTCTGCTTCTTTTGGACGAGCCTACCAGCCAGCTGGACCCGGTTGCCGCCGGACAGTTTATCCGGATGCTGGAGAAAATTAACCGGGAGCTGGGGACGACGGTGATTCTCTGCGAGCACAGAACCGAGGAAGCCTTTTCTGTTTCCGACAGGGTTATTGTGATGGAAGACGGAAGGCTTCTTGCCGACGCACCGCCCTCTGCGGTGGGCACCTTTCTTGCCGGACACGAAATTGCAGGAATACTCCCTACGCCCCTGCGGATTTATATGGCGGTAGAAGGGCGGGGGACGGCACCGGTCACTGTCCGGGAAGGACGGGAATGGCTGGAAAACCGGCAGGTAGACCCGGCGAAAATTCCCAAGGCAAAGCCGCCGGTGGATACCGAACCGGTGGTGGAAGCGAAGGATATTTTCTTCCGCTACGAGAAAAACGGGCCGGATATACTGCGGTCGTTTTCTGCGACCGTTAGGAAAGGCGAGATTTTTGCGATTGTAGGCGGAAACGGCGTTGGGAAAACCACCGCACTGTCCGTTATGGCGGGGCTTTTGTCGCCCTACCGGGGCAAAGTGCGTGTTGTAGGGAAAATAGGCGTTCTGCCCCAAAACCCCCAGACGCTTTTTACCCAAAAAACCGTATACGAAGAGCTTACGGCACTGTGCCGGGACACGCAGAAGCTGGAGAGGGTCGTCACCCTCTGCCGGATTGGAGATATTTTAGACCGACATCCCTTTGATGTATCCGGCGGCGAAATGGAACGGACGGCACTTGCCAAGGTGCTTCTTACGGACCCTGCGGTACTTTTCATGGATGAGCCCACGAAGGGCATGGACGGACTTTTCAAAAAACAGCTTGCCGAAATACTGCGTAGTGCCGACGTTACCACGGTTATGGTCTCCCATGATATAGAATTTTGTGCGGAATATGCGGACAGATGTGCCATGTTTTTTGATGGGAACATCGTGGCGGCGGACGAGCCCCGTGCTTTTTTCGCCGGGAAAAGCTTTTATACAACGGCAGCAAGCCGAATGGCACAAACCTGTCTGCCAGAAGCGGTGCTTTGCGGGGACGTGATTGCCGCCTTGGGCGGTATAGAGGAAAAACCAAAGCCCCCTGCCGCACCCATGCTGATGCCGCCCGTGCCACCGGAAGAGCCTAGCCCGTTTCCGGCTGTTTCCCGCGGAAAAATAAAAAAGAAAATCGCCTTGGCATTCGTTCTTTTGGCAGTTCCCATAACCATTCTTCTCGGTTTTTACGGGCGGAAACCGTATTACTTTATCAGCCTTCTTCTCCTTTTGGAAATTATGGTGCCCTTCGCCCTTTCCTTTGAGGGCAGGAAGCCTTCGGCACGGGAGCTGATGCTCGTCAGCGTGCTGTGTGCCATCGGCGTGGCCGGCCGTGCCGCCTTCTATATGCTGCCTCAGTTCAAACCGGTGGCGGCACTGGTGATACTGGCGGGCGTCGCCTTAGGTGGCGAGACCGGCTTTCTGGTGGGGGCAGTGACTGCCTTTGTCTCCAACTTTTTCTTCGGACAAGGTCCATGGACGCCATGGCAGATGCTTGCACTGGGCAGTATCGGCTTTCTGGCAGGGGTGCCGGCACAGCGAGACCTTTTGGGGAAAACACGCCTTGCCTTGTCCCTGTTCGGCGGCATCATCACTTTCTTAGTGTACGGTGGGATTATGAATCTGTCGTCCCTTCTTTTGTGGCAACCGAATCCGACCGTGGCACAGCTGTGGTCCGCCTTTACGCTGGGTGCACCCTTCGATGCAATCCATGCCCTATCCACTGCCTTTTTCCTGTGGCTTGCCGGCGGGTCTGTTTTGGAAAAGCTGGAAAGGGTGAAAACGAAATATGGATTTATGCAGTAAAAAAGGCCTTCCCTTTTGCAAGCAAAACGCAGATGAGGTGGAATAGATAATCGAAACACCGCATCAGTCTCGCTTATGCTCGACAGCTTCCCCTCGAGGGGAAGCCTAAAAACAACCCAATTATGGGTAACAAATCCCCCCGTTCTGAAATAATCCCCTTTGAATAGTCTTGCAATACTTTTTGTTATTTCAAGTGTCTACTCTAAGGGGATTATACCATTTACGGGGGGATATTTATTCAGGCTATTTTGTGTTGACGGCGTAAAAAAATGCACCGCTTATTTTGTGGGCACTGCCGTCTCGATTTTTTTCACCAGTCCGTCCAGGAAATCGCCGGTAAAGTCCTCAATGGCACCGGCATCGCAGGCGGCGGCAAGGGCAGAGCTTATGGGAATCCGGGAGAGAGTATCAATACCGTAAGAGGCGGCAAATTCATCGATATGGCTTTCGCCGAAGATGCTGTGCTTTCCGCCGCAGTCCGGACATGCGAAGTAGGACATATTTTCTACAAGCCCCAGCACCGGGATGTTAAGAAGACCTGCCATGCGGACCGCCTTCCCTACAATCATACCTACAAGCTCCTGCGGTGAGGTGACGACTACAATGCCGTCAATGGGCAGGGACTGGTACACCGTCAGCGGGACATCGCCTGTGCCCGGGGGCATATCTACAAACAGATAATCCACATCCTCCCAGATAACCTCTGTCCAGAACTGCTTTACCGTGCCGGCAATGACCGGGCCACGCCAGACTACGGGGTCGGTTTCGTTTTCCAGCAAGAGATTTAAGGACATGACGGAAATGCCGGTTTTGGTCACCACCGGCAAAATGCCGCTTTCAATGGCCTGAGCCCGTTCTCTGAGCCCGAAAACCTTCGGAATGGAAGGACCGGTAATATCCGCATCCAAAATACCGGCGGAATAGCCCTTTCTCTGCATCAGAACGGAAAGCAGCGAGGTGACGAGGGATTTACCCACGCCGCCCTTGCCGCTGACAACGCCGATGACCTTTTTAACGCTGGACATGGGATGGGGATTTTCTAAAAAGCTCTGGGGAGCCGTGCGTTCGCTGCAATTAGAACTGCAAGACGAACAGTTGTGCGAACAGTTTTCACTCATTCTATTTGCCTCCTTAATTTTTCCTGTATATGATATCACATTCCGCCCTCAGTGTCAAAGGAATTTTACTGTTTCATATTACAAAGCTGTTAAATCCCTGTGTTTTTTTGATGAGAAAGCCGGAAGAAGAATTGACAAGCCGCCGGAAGACGCGTATGATATAGTATGTAGGATTCTCCACATTTTCAGCTTTATACAAAGGAATGAATACGTATGATAAAACGATGGATCGCACTTTTACTTTGCTTTTTATTTTTACATATGCCGGTAGCGGCGGACTATGAAAGCGAGCTGGCCGCCTTCCCTGCCCCATGGCAGGCGGCACTGTCTGTCATTCACGAAAAGTATCCGGAATGGATATTCGTGGCGGTGGAGACGGGCCTTGACTGGGACGAGGCGGTGGCGGCACAGATCGGAAAGAAAAGCTTGGTAGAAAAGTATTACAGCCCCCTTCTCCGGAACACGGGCGAGGGGCATTATAACCCGGAAAAAAAGACGTATACGTACCATGATGCCTCCACATGGGTGTCAGCCGCCGGGGCAACGGTGGATTATTTCATGAACCCGGCAAACTTTTTAAATGAGGAATATATTTTCCAGTTTGAGGCCCTTTCCTTTGACGAAACCTACCACACCTTAGAGGGCGTGGAGCTGATACTGGACGGCACCTTTATGCACGAAGCCCTGATTTCCTATGTGACGGCAGAGGGCGAAACGGTGGAAACGGAAAAGACCTATAGCGAGGTTATGATGGAGGCGGCGGCGGAAAGCGGCGTTTCCCCCTATTATATCGCCTCGAAAATCCGCACGGAAATCGGCGTTACCCCTTCGGGGAGCGTTACCGGCACCTATGCAGGCTACCCCGGTATTTATAATTTCTATAACATCGGGGCAAACGACGGCGTAAACCCCATTGCCAACGGTCTGAACTGGGCAAGCCTCGGCACATCCTACGGTCGCCCGTGGACAAGCCCGGAGGCATCGATTATAAACGGTGCCGTCTGGCTGGGTGAGCTGTATATCTCCAAAGGGCAGAATACCATGTATTTTGAACGATTTAATGTGTCGCCGGACAGCGGCTATGCCCTCTATACCCACCAGTATATGACCAACATATACGGTGCGGCAGGACAGGCACAGGGGACGTATAAGGGCTACGAAGCCGCAGGAAGCCTTGCGGATGCCAAGGTATTTTATATTCCCGTTTATGAAAATATGCCGGAAGCGGACACACAGGTTTCCTTTGCAGGGGTTATCGAGCAGCGCGGCATTTCCAATTACAGCGGGAATGTGAACGTACGCTCCGGCCCGGCGGTTTCCTATGACCGATGCGGCAGTGTGGCACCCGGGGAACAGGTGACGGTGCTTTCTGCTACCCGGACGGATACAGAGGACCGGATGGAGAATCTGAAAAATCCTTATTGGTACGAAATTCAAACCGATACGGTAACCGGCTATGTCAGTGCAGAATATATTACGCTTCTGCCGGCGGTACAGCTTGCGGCAGGGGACGCGTTTGATCTCTGCCCGGCGGCAGACGGCGGAAGCGGTCGGCTATATTGGGAAAACCTGGACCGGAACGTGGTAGAGGTGGATGAGGCAGGCGTTGTGCAGGCAAAGAAAAGCGGTGAAGCGGTGCTATACGCCCTCTCTTCCGGCGGCGGTATGGCCGCAGTATGCGTGAAAGTAATCAAAGAAGGTGGCTTTCGGGATATGGACGGGCACTGGGCGGAGGACGTGGTGAATACGGTGGCGGAAATGGGACTTTTCACCGGCACGAGTGAAACGGAATTTTCGCCGGAGCTTTCTATGACCCGGAGTATGTTTATTACCGTGCTTTTCCGACTGGCGAAGGATATGTACAGATGGGACGAGGCAGACGTGGGGGCACTTCCGTATCTGGATGTAGACCCTGCGGCCTGGTATGCCGAACCGATCGCATGGGCGTATGCCGAGAGGATTCTGCCCTTTACGGACGGACCGATGTTCAGCCCGTCCACGCCGGTAACGCGGCTGGAAATGGCCCTGGCGGCCTGTTATCTTGCCGAGGCAATGGGACAGAGTGGGGAAGCGGATATAGCGATGGGTGAGGGCTTTTCCGATTTTGAACCGCTGCACCGGGAGGCCAAGACGGCGGTGGCGTGGTGCCTGGAAAATGAGGTGCTCCGCGGTATGGGGGACGGCTCGCTCGGTGTGGATGCGACGGCTACCCGGGCCCAGGTGGCACAGATTGCCTTGAATCTTTATCATGCCTTATAATAGTAAAATATTTACCTAATAACGCCTTATACAGTAAAATATTTACCTCTTTCTTTTTCTGTATTGACATCTGAAGAGAATTAGTGTATAATCTCTGCATATTATCGGTCAAAGCACCGGACAGAACAAAAATAACGTAACAGAAAGGGCAGATCAATATGAAGCTGAAAATTACCATTATCGGCGGCGGGTCCTATTCCTGGACTGCCGGGGTTTACTCCACGCTATTGGACAATGACTTCTTTGACAAGGATACAGAGTTTTGCCTGTACGATTTGCAGGAAAAGAATCTGGAAGATGTGTACGCATTCATTAATATGTACAATGACAAGTATTCCGACAAAGCAATCACGATTACCAAGACCTTAAACGAGGACGATGCCTTGGATGGGGCAGATTATGTGCTGGTAGCCATTTCTCACGGTTTCCTGGCAGCAGAGCTGGAGGACCATTATATCGCACGCCGTCGCGGCTTTTATAATGTAAAAGGCAGTGAATCGGGCATTGCCGGTGCCAGCCGCACGATTCGCCACGTACCGGAATTTATCCGGATTGCACGGAAAATGAAGAAGCTCTGTCCCGGAGCCATCATGCTGAATGTGACCAATCCGCTGACCGCTTTGGCTCGCTGCGTACAGAAATACGAGGACGTGGAATCCATCGGCTTTTGCCACGGTATTATGAATCACCTGGAAATCCTGCTCCCCTATTTCGGTGCATCCGGCTTTGAGGATGTAAGCTTTTCCGTATCGGGTGTGGACCATTGCTCCTTTCTCACAGAGGTAAAGTTTAAGGGCGAGGATGCACTACAGATTATGCGTGATAAGGGTATGATTGAAGCGGCATGGCGAGGGGATACCATCACCATGAACGACTTTTTTGCCGGAAAGGAAAATCAGAGAATCCGCTTCATTCTCTGGGATATGCTGGGCGTTATGCCGGGTCTTTCCGATGAGCACTGTGCAGAATTCTACTTCCAGACCACCGGTACACAGGCAAACCGTGATACCTTCGGCATGCACTATGACCGCATTGACGAACGGCCCAAGACGGTGGAACGCCTCCGTGCCGGTATTGTGGATTGGGTAAAAAAAGGCGAGGTTCCGCCGCTTCGCGTCAGCGAAGAAAAAATGGGACGTGCCATTGAGGCCCTGGCGGGCGGCCGTCCGTTGTATGACGTATGTAACTACCGGAACTTAGGTCAGGTTCGTGAGCTTCCCATGGATATCGTGGTTGAAACCTGGGTCAATATGGATGGAACCGGTGTGCATCCGGCGATTGCCCATCCCCTGCCGAAGCAGGTTGTCCCCATTGTAATGGCTACGGCAATGCGGGAAGAGCTGTTTATGGAAGCCGCTATGGAATGGAACGAAGACAAGTTGGTTGCCGCACTTTGCCAAGATCCGCTGGTGCAGGATTTCACCAAGGTGAAGGCTGTGGCCCACGAGGTTATGGAATACAATAAGCAATTTCTTCCCAAGGACTGGATTTAAAAAGGAAATATATAGATTGCGGCGTGTCCCGAGGGACACGCCGCATTAATATAAGGTTGGAATCTTCAGGCCGCTGTCAGCGGTTTTGGTATAACGAAAATCACACGATTTTTTAAAGCAGCAAAATAAAAAGTAGACACATGGAAAACCACCATGTGCCTACTTTTTTGTTATCGCATTACATATCCAGAATTCTTGCCATAATCACAGCAGATTCTGCTCTTGTTGTGTTACCTCTGGGGTTAATGGTGCCGTCGGCGTTTCCTTTGATAAGACCGGAGGCGATCATAGCCTTCACACATTCCAGTGCGTAATCGGCAATGGCATCCCGGTCGGAGAAGGCGGAGAGGTCCGCTTCCCCTGTCAGCTGCATACCCCGTGCGATAATGGTCATCATATCCTGACGGGAAATGGCGGCTTCCGGGTTATACTTATTGTCGCCCACGCCGTTTAGAATCCCTAAGGCTTTGCCGATCGCAATTTCCTTGGCGTAGTATTTATTTGGATCCACATCGGCAAACTGCTCGGTGCTGTCAGCGGTGAGACCCAGTGTGCGGATGAGGAAGTATGCAAAATCGGCACGGGTGATATTTTCGCCGGGCTGGAAGGACCAGGTCGAGATTTTGTTAATAATATCCTTTTCGTCAAGCCGTGCAATCTGTGCCCTGGCCCAGGAATGGGAGGCAAGGTCATCCAGCCTTGTTTTGCCTAGGGCACTAAAATCAAGCGGTGTGCCGGGGGTGATTTTGTATAAAACGGTCTGTGCACCGGAAAGCGTTACGTCCAGTGTACCGTTGCCGCTGATGGTACCTTCCGGGGCACCGGCAATCACTGTCGCGGTATAGTCACCCACAGAGATGGTACCGCTGAAGTCTGTGAGAGGAACGGAAGCGTTTATCGTCTGCCCCTTCTTCATACCCAGTACGGCCATGTAGATATCATTCCCCTTCACCCAGCTGCTGTACCAGAAATCGTCGCCTCTGTTTTCGTTAAACGCAGGGCTGTTACCGAATACGAAATGATCGAAGGTTTCTTTGTATTCCTTTTCGTTATACAGGTTAATGGAGCTCCAGATATCGTCCATTTCAAAAATCGGAACGGTGTATTTGCCGTTTTCATCCACTTCGGAATCGCTGAAGCTGTAGTAGCCGATGGCACTGGAGCCGGCAATCAGAACCTGGTAAATCATGTTTCTTTCTTCGTCACCCGTGGGATAATGTCCGTCCGGATGCCGGAAGGCTTCTAAAAGCGTCCAGACCGGCTTTTGGTATTTTACCGCTTCCAGTGCAAGCATGGTGGCATTGGAGGAATTGCGGTCGGTTGCCACGCCGTAGGGGTCAATGGCGAGAACGTCTACATACTTGGAGCAGGTTCTGTAAAAGCCTGCAACCGCTTCAACGGTATACACCGGATGATTATCGTCAAGGTCCCGGATGAGGCGGTAGGAATTGCGCATATCCCGTTCCGGGTTCTCTGCCGCAAGGAACGGTTCGTCCATAACTGCATAGCCGAACAAAGCCGGATGATCCTTGATGGCGTTGATGACATCAATAGTGGTTTCCACATTGTCAATATGTCCGGCAGGCTTCATGTTTACATAAAGAGGTACCAGAATCATAAGCCCGTTCTTTTGTGCATCGTTCAGATACTGGAGATGTGCCTCTACACTTGTCATGGCGTTACCCTGCACGATGTTGATGCCGGCAGAGGCGGCCTCCGGATAGTGGGAACAGTGATAGGCAAACACGGGCGCAATGGGCTCTACGCCGTTTTTCATGAAGATGCCGTCTTCACGGAGGTACTTGGGACGGTCGTATTTATAAATCTGCTGGGTACGGGTTTCTAAAACCTTACCGTCCTTTCCGTATATGGAAGCTTCCACTATGTATTTTTTCTTCTTCTCCTTCAAAAGAGACAGATCAAAGTCCACACCGGCGATGCCGTTTTCGGATACCACGCCTTTTTTCGCAAAGATAACCGTTTCGCCGTCTTTGATGGAAAAGTCCACAAGGGCATCGGTAAGCTCGGGGAAGAAGGCAAGCTGTGCCTGGGAGGTGATGGTGCCCTTTTCCCAATCGGAATAATAGAAGACCCAGTCTGTATCCAGAATAAAGGCGGAGGGCGGAGCGGTCATATAGAAGCTGATATCGTCAAAATATGTTACACCTTCGCCCAGAATACGGACCAAAATCGTAACGTCGAGGGCATTACTGGGTGCTCGGAAGGTGAGAATATGCTGCTTCCATTCGTTGGGGGCTTCCCGACCGGCATCCACCGCAGTTTCCGCCACAGTGCTTGCACCGGCGAGTGTTCTGTCACCCCAGAATTCAAACTTAATTACGGGGTCGCAAACGCCGCTTTCCTTTTTCACCCAGAAGGATATCTGGTATTCTGCGTTCCCCACAACGGGAACAATTTGCGAAATAAAGGGGTTATTGGAGCCTGTTGTATCCACAAGCTTTAACGCCGTACTGCCGGAATGTACCTGCTCGGTTTCCACAAAGGCACAGGAGGTAGCCGTGCCGAAGCCAGTTCTGGAGGACCAGCCGGATAAGGCATTGCCGGAAACCGCCTCAAAATCAGCATTTGTCAGAAGGTTGCCGGTGTTACCGTAGGGGGGCTTATATGCCGTAGGATCCTCGATAACTTCTTCGGAAACCGTTTCCGAAAACTCTTCGGCATAATAAACTTTGGCCGCCATGGTATCGCTGGCTTTGCCGATGACCTTCACGTCATCCCAGTAGCATTCGCCGCCGCCCACAAGCCGAACGAGCATGGAAACACGTGCCGTACCTGCCGGAATTTCCACCTTATCCTCCACGAGAGACCAGACGCCGTCCTTCCATGCCTTTTTAAAATCGCATCCCGCCTCGCCGATAACCTGATTGTTTTCATCCTGGAATTCAAACTTGACGAAGCTCTGACCGCCGGGCTTCACAACCTTCAGTGCGGCTGTTACTTTATACGCCTCTCCGGGGAGGAGACCGTAGAGCATCTGGGATATAAAAATATTAGAGGAGGTGCCGTAGAAACGGACGCTGTTATTGCCTTCATAGGGGTCCTCCGTGCTGACAACTATGTTTTCGCCCACCTTACCGCCGGTAAGAGAGAAGCCCGTGGGCAGACCTTTCGTGTTTACCACTTCAAAATCGCCGTTTTTTACAAAGTTGTAGGTGTCATTCCCTTCAGAGGTGTAGCTGATAAGCTGAGAGGGGGAGGGAGAGGCAACCGGGCCGGCATCTTCGGAAAGATGCAGCTCTGTAGCGGCCTTCTGTGCCGCCGCCAGCTCTTCGGACGTGGCTCTGCGGCCGGTGAACTTCACATCGTCCCAATAGCATTCGCCGCCGCCGACGAGGCGAACCAGAAGGGAAATTCTTGTACAGTTTTTGGGAGCAGTGGAGGTAAAGGAAACCTCGGTCCACTTTCCCACGCCCACTTTAAAGACCTCGGCAGGCTCTTCCACGGTGTTATAGGAGCCGTAGCCGTCGGGAGAAAAGTATGTAACCTTAATCTGCGGCCAGTTTTCTCCTTTTTTTACATACTTGACTTTTCCGGTGAACGTAAAATCTGTTTCCGGTGCTGTGTTTTCAATCAGCTGTGCAACAAAAACAGAGCTGCTTTTACCGTAAAAACGCAGGGAACGGTCACCGTCTGCGGCATCCTTATCCGAAATTTCGGCATTTTCGCCCTTTACACCGTCGCCCAGAAGCTCCCAGGCAGGTGTCCAGTCGCCTTTTTCTTCTTCAAAGCTGCCGTTTACCAATAGGTTCTCCACTTCCCCTTCGGCAAGGGCCGTAAAAGGGATGAACAGGGAAGCGAGAAGGGATAAAATGATAAATGCGGACATGATTTTTCGATTCATGAGAAAACCTCCTAACAGTAAAAAATATTGTCATCGTAAAAATCCCTTGCTTATATAGTAGCACAGGTAGCGATTTTTTTCAATAAGACGAAAAAAACAAAAGAGAATCCGTCAATAAAAAATAGGATTTGCAAAGAATGGCCTTTGCGGCGGCTACTCGCTTTTAATCACCACAAGTCCCTTTATAACATCGCCGCGCACTACCGCCTCGTATGCCGCAGGCACGCTGTCAAAGTCCCAGATATGGGTGAGGAACAAGCCGGTGTCTATGGCATCCTCCCGCAGAAGCGTGCATACAGCGTCCAGCGCACCGGCCACATCGGGCGAAATGCGTTTTACGCTGAAGTTTTCCGGAAAACCACGGAGATGCATGGCATAAGGCTGATGGGGCACGGCATACACAGCCAGAAGACCGCCGTCCTTTAAGTAGGGCATACCGTTTTCAAAAATTTGCCAGTTGCCGGAGCATTCAAACACGATATCCGCCCTGCCGGAAAGGTACGCCTCTGCCGCCGCTGTATCGGCAAAGCCCACGTCAGCACCGCAGGAGAGTGCAACGTCTACCCGCTCTTGCCGTCTGCCGATACACACCACCTCTTCTGCACCAAACTGCTTTGCAAAGAGGCAGAAAAAATAGCCCACAACGCCTGTGCCGATCACGACAACCCGTTTCCCGGTAAGGTCCCCTACCTGCATTATGGCACCGGCAGTTTCTGCTAAGGGAAAGACCAGTGCCGCCTTTTCCTTGGAGAAATCGCCGGGGATAATCTGATTTGCCGCATAGCGCCCCCGGTAGGCATTTTGGGTATCCAATACACCGCCGTCGTCAAGATACGCCTGTAAATCGCCCACCACGCCATGGGTAGCAAAGCCGCCCCAGGTAGAATAAAAGGTCCCGTTGTAGCCGTTTACAAGTGCGTTGGAGCAAATTACTCTGTCCCCCACCTTATATTTTTTTACCTTACTGCCTACCCGGATCACTCTCCCAAAGCTTTCGTGTCCGAACAAGACCGGATAGTCGGGGGTAGCAAAAAGATTTTCAATCACCATTTTATCGGTAGTGTTGCAAAAAACGCAGCCTTCGTTTTCGACCAGAGCTTCATAATCATCCATCGGGGGAAGAGAAAAAGAAACCTTTCGGATAACGCCCTTTTCCGTGGCGGCATACGCCTGTACCTTCATTGTATCGCCTCCTGTAAAAAATCTCTTTTATATAATAGCATAGCCTCGGACAGAATGTCAAGACAAAAAAAGAGGCAGACACTGTGCCGAAAACGGCAGTGAAAAAGTAAAATATGACAACAGAAACGTAGAATATGCAAAGAAAGACGAAAAAGAGTGTGCTATACTTTTTTTAGAAAATGCCGTTTTGTATCCGTAGCGCCGCAGGGGCTATGGCAATAAAAAGAAGAAAATAAAGCGATTTTAGAAATAGAAAGAAGGTCCGGTATGGGTAAAATCTGGTGTTCCTTCGGGGACAGTATCACCAAACAGGAAAAGTGGCAACCCTTTGTATTGGAGGCGTTTCCCCTGGAGCATATTAACTGCGGGCTTGGGTCCACCACGGTGGGCGTGCCGGCGTCTCCTCTCATTACCCATCCTGCATATTATACGGATGAACGACTGGGTCTGGGGAAGTATGCCGATACAAAAACCGCCGTAACAGAGAGCGGCATATCCTATCAGCTTCTTCTGCCGAACACGCCGGATGTGGTCACCATTATGGGGGGAAGCAACGATGTTTTCTATGCACACGGCCTTGGCGGAGAAGCAGACATCCGGGAGAAAAATGTTCATACCTATGTAGGAGCCTATGCCTACGTAATTGAAACACTTTTTGCACACGATCCGGCGGTGAAGCTTTTCCTTCTGTCGCCGGTATGGTCGGCACCGCTGGAAAATGTACCTGCTGTTTTTTCCTTAGAGGAATGCACACAGGCAACCCGGCAGTTGGCACAGCGGTATGGGGTTCCCTTTGTGGACGTGTACCGGGAAAGCGGTATTACCCACGCCACTCGTCAGCTTTATCACCAGAGCGATGCGGTGCACCCCAATGAAGAGGGGGGCAAGCGGATTGCGGCACTGGTAAAGAAAGCTTTTGCGGCACATGGCATACTGTGATATAAAAACGGAGGAATAAAGACATATGCATAAAAAAACAGGTATTGGGATTATCGGCTGTGGCATGATCGCTAAAATACATATTGAGGCAATCCGCAGTATAGAGGAGGCAGAGCTCATCGGCGTAGCAGGGGCATCGGCATCGGAAGCAGAGCGCTTTGCGGCAGAAATCGGAACCTATCCCTTTTCCGGTGTGGAAGCGCTTTTGGCAAGTGATGCCGTGGACGTGGTTTGCATCTGCACGCCCAGCGGTCTCCACGAAAGACAGGCGGTGCAGGCGGCGAAGGCCGGAAAGCACGTGATTGTGGAGAAGCCGCTGGCAACTACCGCGGAAGGGGCAGAAGCTGTGATTCGTGCCTGCCGGGAAAACGGCGTAAAAGGTACAGTCATTTCCCAGCTTCGCTTCTCCGATGCAGTACGGGAAACGAAACGGGCGATTGTAGAAGGCCGCCTGGGCAAAATCATCATGGTTAATCTGCATATGAAATATTATCGGTCGCCGGACTACTATGCAGGCAGTGGTTGGCATGGCACCTGGGCGATGGACGGCGGCGGTGCTCTGATGAACCAGGGCATTCACGGCATGGATGAAATGATTTATCTGGTGGGGGAACCCAAAACGGTGTTCGGCAACGCAAGAACACTGGTCCATTCCATTGAGACGGAGGATAATGTGGTGGCCTGCTTTACGTTTGAAAACGGGGCAGTCGGTACCGTCTGTGCCTCCACAGCAGTCCTGCCGGCCCAGGCACGGGTGCTGGAAATCCATGGCGACCGGGGCAGTATAATCATCCGGGAGGACAGCATTGCACAGTGGAATGTTCCCGGGGAGGAAAACAGAGAATTTGCGGACGAGGTTGCCAATACCGCCGCTGATCCGAAGGCGGTACGGACAGGCGGACATATCCTGCAAATTCGGGATTTCCTTTCCGCCATAAAAGAGGACAGAACGCCCTTTATACCACTGGAGGACGGGAAAAAGACCGTGGAGGTCATTACGGCGGTATACAAGGCCTCCGAGACGGGAAGGGTTATTGCGTTATAAGGAGCGAGCTATATGTATCTGGATATCCACACCCATATATATAAGTATCCCTATCCGAGGCCCTGTTCGCTTCAGATGGATTCGAGAGGCTATTTTGAAATGTTCTTAAACGAAGAACAGATGCTTGCCCGGCATGATGCTATGCAGATTGACAGGGCGGTTTTACTGCCTATCAACTGTCCGGAGGTATATGTGCCCCAATCTGTGGGGGAAGTTATTGATATTGCCAGGGCATCCGGCGGACGGTTTATTCCGTTTTGCAACGTGGACCCCAGAGTATATACCAACACAAGCGATGCTCCTTTGGGCTTTCTGATAGAGCATTATCTGAAGGAGGGCTGCAAGGGCGTGGGAGAAGTGATGCTCCCCCTTGCCTTCAGCGACCCTAAGGTGCAGAATTTACTGCATTTTTGTAACGAATTCGCCTTGCCGGTTATATTCCACCTGTCTGCACTGGTGGGGCACCATTACGGGCTGTATGACGATCCGGGAATGCCCCAGCTCGCTTCCTGCCTGGAAAAATATCCGGATGTGACCTTTATCGGGCACGGTGCGGCGTTCTGGTCAGAAATCGGAACGCTCCGGGCAGAAGAAGATCGAATCGGCTACCCCGACTATCCCGTTGACGGGGAGGGAAGCGTGGCAAGGCTTATGCGGACATACCCCAATCTGTGGCTGGATTTGTCGGCAAAAAGCGGCTATAACGCCCTTGCTAGAGATAAGGAATACGCCGTGGGCTTCCTCAATGAGTTTGCAGACAGAACCATGTACGGTACAGACCTTTGTTACTTTAAAGAAGAAAACCGGCTTGCAGCGCTTTTGGAGGGCCTGCGGGATGCGGGACGGATTTCTCCGGCGACCTTTGAAAAGATTGCCTATCGGAATGCAGAACGTCTTTTGGGACTATTATAGAGAAAAGAGTGAACGAAATGAATGTTTTTATTATGACCGATCTGGAAGGAGTCAGCAATATTGATTCCATGGAAATGATAGACCCGAAGGGTAAGGACTTTCCCTACTGCCAACAGCTGATGATGGAGGATTTGAATGCGGCCGTGGAGGGCGCGAAACGGGGCGGTGCAGAGAAAATCTATACCGTGGAAGGGCATTTTGATGCTTTTGCCCCGGAAAAGGCCGACCCACGGGTAACCATCGTTACCATGAAGGAATGGGAGGATGTGATCCGCAGCGGCGAAATTGACGTATATATGGAAGTGGGTGCCCATGCAAAAGCCGGTACCATGCACGGCTTTCTGGATCATACCATGTCCTCTCTCCAGTGGTATAAGTATTCGATCAACGGACAGCAGATGAGCGAGGTGGAAATCAACGCTCTGTTTGTCGGTGCATTCGGGATTCCGGTGGTGATGGTCAGCGGGGATGCGGCAGTGTGCCGGGATGTGCAGGCTACCTTGGGAGAGGTGGCAGTGGCACCGGTGAAAAAAGCCACCTCCAGAAACCGTGCCATCTGTCTCCCGCGGGAAGAAGCTCTCCGGCGGATTTGTGATGCGGCAGAGGCCGGAATGCACATAAAAAAAGCACCGTTTATAAGGCCCTATCCCTTGGAAATTAAGCTGGAGCTCTGCCGGAGTGATTATTGTGAGGCGACTATGGAACGTGTGGGGGATGCTGCCCGCAGAACGGATGCCCGGACGGTAGAGCGGACCATTCATAAAATCACTTCCTACGACGAGCTTATATTTTTGCGATAAACGCTTGCTTTCCTTTTGAGAATAAGGTATACTGTATATAGATTCTCCAGCGGTGTGTTTTTTCAATCTGTTCATAGGGAGGTGAAGCCGACAACTGTTTCGGCGACCATATGCAAAACTTTATCAACAGCCACGGCGAAACCTATATCATCTTTGAAATGACAGATAATAATAACGGCGGCCTTCCGTTTTTTGTAACGAAATATGATGTAACCTATCAAAACAGAGCCATGCACGAGCATAATTTCATTCAGATCAATTATGTGTACAGCGGCAAGGCACTCCATATTGTAAACGATAAAGCCCATGAAATCGTAAAGGGTGATATTTTTATCATTCCGCCCAGAGTTCCCCATTCTATCGTGAAAAAGGACGATGAAAATGCAATCATTTTCGAGTTTGAGTTCACACCGGAGTTTATCAATCAGAACTTTCATGACCTGAGCGAAGCGGAAGTTTTCATTGATTTTGCGTATATCAGACCCTTCCTGGTTTCCAAGGATTTGGTGAAGCCCCGGTTTAATCTGGCAGGCAGTGTACGCACGGCGGTGGAAAATATACTGAAAGAGGTATATGAGGAATATACGAAACAGCGGGACGGCTTCGAGCTACTGATTCGTGCACAGCTTCTGCATCTTCTGGTTCTTGTGGGACGGGAATTTCGGCAGTATCTGGACAGCTCCGAAACCGGACAGACCTATAGATACCAGAAGGAATGCATCCTGGAGGCCATCCACTATATAGAGAGTAACTACTATGAAAATTTGACGGTGGACTCCGTGGCAAGGCGATACGCCCTGTCACCCTCCTATTTTCGGCATCTGTTTAAGTATTTCACGTCCCGGACGTTTACGGAATACCTTACGAAGGTGCGGATTTCCAAGGCACTGGAGCTTTTGGAGACAACGGATCAGAAAATTCTGACCATTTGCTACGATGTGGGCTTCAATAACGTCAACCACTTTAACCGGATTTTCAAACGGGAAATGGGAATTTCCCCTTTGGAATACAGGAAACAGAACAGATAGCCATTTCGTTTTCATTAATATAAGACAGAAAAGCCCGGAAGCAAACGCTTCCGGGCTTTGACAGTCTGAGCATTGCTATTGCAATGCAGCGATTTTTTCAATCTCTTTTCTGTCACGGGTTGCGGCAGAAAGCACATATTGCATTGCTATGGTGACAAAAATCAGCATAATGCCAAAAACATAAAAGGCGACGGTATAGCTGCCAAACAGGTCATAGCAAATATTGCCGAAGGGTGAACCGATGGCAAAGCCGGCAGTGCTGGCAGAGACAAAGATGCCCACAACCTTTTCAAACGCTTTGTTACCGAAGAGCTCCGCGGCAAAAAGAGGCAGCATAACGGTTTCGAGGGGCAGCGCAAAAGAGGAAAAAATGCCGCGGATAAACGCAATGGCATACCCCAGCGGTGTGTTTGCGATAAGAATCAGTCCCACTATAGAGATAAATGCACAAAAGAAACAAACGTTCATAGAAAGCCGCATCCCCAGTCTGTCATACAGAAAGCCGGCAGAAAATTTTGACACTGTAAGCAAAAGGCTGCTCACGCTGGAGATTGTGGCAACGAAGCCGACATCAATGCCAATGTCATACATATGCGGGAAGGCAATGCCGCCCAACCCCTGCAGAGCCATGCCCGTAAAAAACATGCAGAGGATCGCAAGATAAAAATAAGGCTTTTTGATGGCAGAGGCATACTCCATTCCAACCCATCCTTCGCCTCTGGCCTTTCGTTTTTTTGGAGAAACAACCGTTTTTTCATTTTCGCCCTTTGGATGTTCCCGGTACAAAAAGATAACAAGCAACAGTACGACGGCTAAAACGATTGAAACCATGTGGTAAGAGGTGCGGTAGCCAAAGGGATTTCCCTCCTGAAAGATAATGGGGGATATAATCTGTACGGCGACGGCACCGCCGATGCCGTTTGCCGCCAAGATGGCACCCGTTATGGTTCCCTTATTCGTTTTACACCATTTATTTACAATGGCACTTGTCATCGTTGTGCCTGTCCAGGAAAGCCCCGTTCCCAAAAAGAGGCTCCCGATATAGAAAACAAAAAGACCGGTAGCAAAAGAATTGATTAAAGCAAAGCAAATCAAACAGAGTAGCCCTGCACAAATGAGCTTTTTTGTTCCAAAGCGGTAGACAAGCTTGCCGAAAAATAAATTAACAACTGTGGTTGTTAAAAAACGCAGTGTGTTCGTTACGGAAAAAGCACCCCGGGGAATGCTTAATGCATCGGTAATGGCTGTTAAGTACAAATTTCGGCCGCTACTACAGAGACCGAGGCTGGTGGCAACCATTATAAAGCAGAGCCCAATGATTACCCAAACGTAGTTAAATTTCAATTTCGAGCGTTCTTCCATTTCAAATTCCTTCTTTCCCGGTACTACATACATTATAGCGGTATATGTGATATTGTAAATGGAAATAATGAAACGACATGGAATTTTTATAACAATAATTTACTTCGCATGGTTGTAATCCGTTCTGTAATATGGTAGAATAAACGCATAAACCTTTATGGAGTGGAGAAAGTGTATGTTTGACAATATAGAAAATTTAAAAGTTCTGTCCGCAATGCACAAAACAAACAAACCCTACGGAACGGTTGCATCAAGAAAAGCGCACAGCTTTAGCATTCGGGTTCGTGGTGCCATACAATATTTTTTTGAAGATAAAAACATATTGGTTAATGAGGGCGAGATGATATTTTTGCCAAAAGGAAGCCGGTATGAATACAAAAAAGTATCAGAAGAGGATGCCGTTGGCACAATTATCAATCTGGAGGGTGACTTTGGCGAGGTGCGTCCGTCCCGTTATTCTATTAAAGAGTTTTATGATGCGGAATATATTATGTATCACTTTGCGGATTTGTGGAAATTCGGAAATCAAAGTCAAAAATATCAATGTCTTTCTCTGATGTACGGCTTGCTTGCCTATGTTTCCAATCTGGAGGCCTTGCAATATCAGGACAAAAAGAAAATCAGTGTGATAGAACCGGCAGTGACCTATTTGCAGCAGCACATCTATGACTGCGACCTGAAAATTGATAAGCTTCATCGGTTGTGCGGCATCTCCGGCACCTATTTCAGAAAAATATTTGCCGCAAGATTCGGGACAAGTCCTAAAAATTATATCGCCGGCAAACGGTTTTCTTATGCCCGATCGATTATTGACAGCGGAGAATTTACCACGGTAAAAGAGCTGGCATCGATGGTTGGCTATAAAGACCCTTTGTATTTTGGAAAGGTGTTCAAACAGCACTACGGTACTTCGCCCGTTCATATGAATCAGTGACAAGGCTTTTTGCGATCGCAAGATATTTGCATTTCGCACAGAGGCATAGCTTTTTATCCTTTTTTTCACATACCCCTTTACTTTTTCGCCGCAGTGTATTATAATAAAGCTATTATATAAACAGAAGGAGAAAAAATATGGAAATTTCATCACTGCAAAAAGCAAGGTATGCTTACACGCCGAAGCTGCCCCAGATGCTGAGAGGCGGCATCGCCGAGATCAATGTTTTGGAAGGGGCAGAAACGAAAAGCGTAGCAGATTGCGAAAAAATTCAAGCCCTTTTCCCCAATACCTACGGCAAAAAGGAAATTGTTTTTCAGAAGGGACAAAATACTTCCACGCCTAAAAAGCAGGTTGTAGGCGTTATCCTTTCCGGCGGACAGGCACCCGGCGGACACAATGTTATCTGCGGCCTGTATGATGCGTTAAAGTCCACAAACCCTGAAAACGTGCTGTACGGCTTTAAAAACGGTCCGATTGGTCTTATTGAAGACAATTATGTAATTTTTGATGACGAGTATATTGATCAGTATAGAAACACCGGTGGCTTTGATATTATCGGTTCAGGCAGAACAAAGCTGGAAACGAACGAGCAGTTTGCCATCGTAAGTGAGGTATGCAAGAAGCATGGCATTACCGCTATCGTTATCATCGGTGGAGATGATTCCAACACGAACGCCGCTGTCCTGGCAGAGTATTTTGCCGCCAACAATACCGGCGTTCAGGTAATCGGTTGCCCGAAAACCATTGACGGCGACCTGAAAAACGAAGATATCGATTGCTCCTTCGGCTTTGATACAGCCACCAAGACCTATAGTGAGATTATCGGTAACATTGAAAGAGACGCAAACTCTGCGAAAAAATATTGGCACTTTGTAAAGGTTATGGGTCGCTCTGCTTCCCACGTTGCCCTCGAATGTGCACTGAAAACACAGCCGAATATTTGCCTCATTTCCGAGGAAGTGGCGGCGAAGAAAATGTCCCTTTCCCAGATTGCGGATTATATTACCGACTCTGTTGCAGAAAGAGCCGCACGCGGTATGAATTTCGGCGTTGCCGTGATTCCGGAGGGCGTTGTGGAATTCGTTCCGGAATTTGCCATACTGATTGCGGAAATCAACGAGCTACTTGCCGGCAGTAAGGCAGATGCCTTCAATGCACTTCCTACTTGGGCGGAAAAGTACGCATTTATTGAAAATGGCTTGACCAAGGCATCTATGGAAGTATTTGCCATTTTACCCCAGGGCATTCAGCAGCAGTTATTCTTAGAGCGTGATCCCCACGGCAATGTGCAGGTTTCTCTGATTGAATCGGAAAAGCTGTTCTCGGCACTCGTTGCGGATAAGCTTGCCGCCAGAAAGAAGGCCGGCACATACAGCGGCAAATTCTCACCGCTGCATCATTTCCTGGGCTATGAGGGCAGATGTGCATTCCCGTCTAACTTCGATGCGGACTACTGCTACTCCCTGGGCTACAATGCCTTTATGCTGATTCAGTACGGCTACAACGGCTACCTTTCCAAGATTTCCAATCTTTCCAAGCCGGCTTCCGAATGGGTTGCAGGCGGTATGCCCATCACGAAAATGATGAATATTGAAAGAAGACACGGAGAGGATAAGCCGGTTATCAAGAAAGCACTGGTAGAGCTGGACGGCAAGCCCTTTAAATTCTTTGAAGCAAACAGAGAGACCTGGGCAATCGAGACCTCCTACGTATATCCGGGTGCCATTCAGTATTACGGCCCCAGTGAGGTTTGCGATATTACCACAAGAACACTGGCACTGGAAAAAGAATAATAAACACGGAAGTAAAAAAATAGTTTTGATATGCACCCCAAAAGTGTCCGACTTTTGGGGTGCATATCACTTTTGACGGAAGTCTTTTTGTACATAAGAATGTTTTGTATTTTATGACATCGAGCACAGATTTTGGAGATATCCTGATTGCGGCGTCGTATGATGAAGGGGATACTTGGACGACACCTACAGTTTTATTCCGTGGAGAAGGCGCAGACCGTTGGGGCTGGAACACCACCTCTATGGATGTGCTTTCCCATGGAGGAAGACTCTATAAAGCAGTTGAATACGGCCACGTAGCCAAATACGGAAACAACAGGGAGGCGGCACCGGAGGGTGCGGTGGAGCTTGTACCGAATCAGATTTTTGATCTAGCACATTACCTTGGCGTTTTATCCATTGACGAAAACGCAGATTTGCTTGTGCCGGAGAACTGGTCGCTGTCAAAGCTGTATTTGCCTGTGGAGACAGACCCATACCACTGCATTGAGGGGAATATAGTGGTGGCACCGGACGGTGGGCTTGTGAATATTGTCCGCACCCGATTTACAGGTGTAAGCTATAAAGCAAGTGTGGACGCAAAGAACCCTGAAAAATCTATACGTTTTATGTGTGATATTCTGAATTTTCCTTTTAGTAATGATACGAAATTTGAGATAAAACAGGATAAAGAGACGGGCGTGTATATTGCTATCGGCAATGACCTCCGATTCGGACGACAAGTGCTTTGCATGGCGATTTCCGAGGATTTGGAAGAATGGAAGGTTGTGCATGTGATCGGAGACGGAAGAGGAAGTGATGACGCGTTTTCGTATGCCGATTGGATTTTTTCGGGGGAAGACTTGCTGGTTCTTTCGCGCACGGCACATAATGGTGCCGCCGGAGCACATGACTCCAAT
Source organism: Oscillospiraceae bacterium (assembly GCA_015068765.1). Classification (GTDB taxonomy): domain Bacteria; phylum Bacillota; class Clostridia; order UMGS1883; family UMGS1540; genus SIG447. The sequence continues at coordinate 21,368 of SVJY01000012.1, read as the reverse complement.
TCCACTACGTTTCATAAGATTGAAAATTTCAGACAGCTTTACGATAAAGATGCTTTACCCGGATTTGAGCCGGAAAGCTATATTGTAGCAGATAGAAAGACAAAAGATGCTAATATTATTTAAGGGGGAATCAATATGGATTTCACAGGTATTTACACTGCACTGGCCACACCTTATGATAAGGACATGCAGGTGAATCACAAGGCACTTGAAGGGCTGATAGAAAAAAATCTGGAAATGGGTGTTTCCGGTTTCTTTGTATGCGGAAGCTCGGCAGAGGCATTTTTGCTTTCTCCGGAAGAACGAAAAGAAATTATGCAAATTTTTACCATAAGTTTTCCTTTGCGGAAATTAAGACGTATTTTGAAAGGGTCACAGCGGAATCAGCGCTACCGATGGTTATTTATAATATTCCTGCTTTTACCGGCGTACAGTTTACGGTGGAACAGCTTTTTGAACTTTTTTCCATAGAAAATGTTATGGGCATCAAGCATACTTCGGGAGATTACATGCAGCTTCGGCAAATGAAAACGGAATTTCCCGATAAGGTGATTTATAATGGCTATGATGAAACCTTTCTTGCAGGGCTTGTGATGGGTGCGGACGGTGCTATCGGCAGCAGTTTTAACTTTATGGCGGATAAATTCATCAGAATCCGGCAGTTGTTTACGGAAAACAAACTTCAGGAGGCTATGAAAGTGCAAGAAGAGGTCACCCGCATAATTACGGTGATTTATAAGTATGGTCTTGCACCAAGTATTAAGGCAATTTTAAAAGCACAGGGAATGGATTGCGGTACTTGCCGTGCACCGTTTTACACACTTTCGCCACAGGAAGAAAGGCAATTACTGCGGGAAATTTCACTTGCCGTATAAGCGTTTGTGTTTTTTATTTTTTGGTCTTTAAGCCTGCCTTGCCCACACGATGACACCGTTTATGATTGTGGCACAAACGGAAGATGCAATTTCTAAGGGACTGCCGCTGTAGATACAAAGGTCGGCATCTTTTCCGACGGTAAGGCTTCCGATGCGGTGGTCTACCCGGCAGATGCGTGCGGCATCTATGGTGATGGCACGGAGTGCGTCCCATTCCCCCATGCCTTCCTTTGCCGCCAGTGCCGCACAAAGCGGCAGATACTGAATGCGAGACACGGGGTGGTCCGTCGTCAGTGCAACCGGCACGCCTTTTTTGCGAAGAATACCCGGCGTTTTGAAGTCGGAGAGGCTTACTTCTTTTTTTGTACGGGAGGCAAGAGAGGGCCCAACTATGGCAGGGAATCCGCTTTCGGCGATTTCCTCCGCAATTAAGTGCCCCTCCGTGCAATGGTCCAAGGTAAGTCCCAGCCCGAACTCCTTTGCAATGCGGATGGCCGTGAAAATATCATCTGCCCGGTGCACATGGGCTTTTAAGGGAATCCTTCCTTCAAATAAATCCCGATAGCATTCCGTGGCAAAGGCTTTGCCGTCACCGCCTTCAAAATACTGCCGTGCAAGGAACAGCTCTTCACGAATCAGGGAAGCAATGCCCATGCGTGTGGAGGGCATATTGCCGTTTGTGCCGTAGTTTGTCATGGGATTTTCCCCAAAGGCAATTTTTATGGCGGCAGGCGCGAGGACGATCATGTCGTCAATCCGCCGACCGTGCAGTTTAATAAAAGCGAACTGTCCGCCGATGGCGTTGGCACTGCCGGGCCCGACCATGGCACCCGTAATGCCGGCGGCAAGGGCGTTATGAAAAGCGGCGTCCATGGGATTGATTGCGTCAATAGCACGCATACAGGGTGTTTGGGGATTGGTGCCCTCGTTGCTTTCGTCCCCTTGTCCGCTTGTCCGTTCCTCGCAAATGCCGATGTGACTGTGGGCATCGATAAAGCCGGGGAATACCTGCATGCTGGCGGCATTGAAAATCTGCATACCCTCCGTCGGCGGTATGCTTTCAGCAATTTTGGCAATTTTTCCCTCCTGGATGAGTAAATCTCCCCGTCTGGGTCTTTCGTCCTCCATAGTAAATAAAAGTCCGTTTTGGATTAGAAGCATGGGAAAAGTCTCCCTTCATTTTGATTAACTGCGTATAGTTTTCCACAAGCGAGGCAAACTATACTCGTAATCATTAAGGAGGTGAAACCATGAACAACAATCAGAACAATAACAACCAGAACAACAACCAGAATCAGCAGAACAACAGAAACAACCAGAACAACCAGAACAACCAAAGCAACAATAACCGCAACAATAATCAGGACAATAACAAGAATAACCGCAATAACAATCAGGAAAATCAGAACCGCTAGGCTGACTTTCCGGGGAATGTAAAAAAAGAAACATGGGTCTGTAAAAAAGTTGATTTTTTACAGACCCATGAACATTTCTCAGTATTTTTTTGTTTTCAGGGAGCTTTCCGTATCCTCGATGGAGGGAAGGGTTTTGGGGGACTGCTGGTATACAATATGATAATACAGGGCATCGATAATGGAAAGCTGTGCAATTCTGGAATTTAAGGCCAGAATATTATACTGGGTTTCTTCGGAGGAGGTATACAGAACCAGATCGCTATGCTTCTGGATCGGTGACTTGCCTTTATTCGTAATACAAATGGTTGTTGCACCGTGTTCCTTCGCCGTTTGCAAGGCTTCAATTACGTCCTTGGAAGAACCGGAATGGGATATGCCGATGGCCACATCGCCGGGATTGAGGTGTGCCGCCGCAATCATTTGCATATGGTTATCCGTATAGGCAAATGCGGTATAGCCGGCTCGCAGTAGCTTGTGGGCGGCATCCTGCGCGACTGCCGCAGAATTTCCGAGCCCCATCACAATGGTTTTGCCGGCGGCCATAACCGAATCTGCCGCCGCTTGCAGCACATCGGGGTCCAGCACCTTTTTTGTACGCTCCAAGGAGCAGTATATATCATTACAAACCTTTTCAAAGATTTCAAATGCACTGTCCTCCGCAGTCATATGTGCGTTTACAATCGCACTCTTGGTTTCGCGGGCGAGGGCAATTTTTAATTCCTGATAGCCGGTAAAGCCTAAATGCTGTGCAAAGCGAAAAATCGTCGCCTCACTGCAAGTCGCTTTTTCTGCAAGCTCTACGATAGAAAGGGGCAAAATTTCTCCCGGATGCTCTAAAATCCAGTGGGCAACCTTTTTTTCCGCCTTTCCCATTTCGTCCAATAAAACTTTGATTTTTAAAGTAACTTTGTTCATAACGTTCTCCAAACCCGGTGCGTATTTATGCGTGCACGGTTGCAATATATGCAATCGAAACACACGCATTTTTTGAAAAATATTTTCATTTATATTTTAGCATATTTCCTATACACTTGTCAAATTTTTTTCATTTCTGTCCTCGAAGGACGGGCAAAAAGAAAAAATCCCCGATAAATTGAACGCCCCCATCGCGGAGAGCTACTCGGCGGTGAGGGCGTTTATACGTGCAAAACGATTATTTTGCATATTTCTCAATGAAAGCAACGAGTGGCGAAATATCGGGAAGACCGTGGGGATGATGATCACCGCCGGGCTTGATATATGTTTCCAGTGTACGGCCTGCCGCCGTATAGGCATCCGCAAAAAGCTTCCCGTTTTCCTCAAAGGGAACCACAGAATCACTGTCGCCGGATACCAGCACGGTGGGAATATCCTGTGCGGTGAGCCGGGGGAGATAATCCAGCGGATGGTCACGGAAGGAGAGGATGGAAATACTGTCCATGCCCCGTGCCGCTATAAATTCTTCTGTCATACTGGGCGCTGTTTTCTTGCCAAAACCAAAGGGACAGGAGAGGAGATTTACCACAGGTGCGTCAATGTACATACAGGAAACGGTTTCCGGGTACTTTGCCGCAAGAAATATAGCCTGCATACCGCCGCAGCTCATCCCGACGGGCACACACTTTTCGCAAAGCCCGTATGTTTTGTGAATGTGGCCTACGAAGGCTGCCTGTGTTTCCGTAACCTCATCGGGGCACCAACGGGAAACATTGTTAATGTGTGCCACGTGCCAGCCCTTATTTAAGAGGGCAATTTCCACTTCCGGGAAAGCGTTAAAATATTCGGTTTTAAGAATCCACTTTCCGTTTGCGGTGCCTTCCTTGGGAAGAACAAGAACATAATTCCTGTCCATAAAGGTGTCTTCAATAAACGAAAAGCCTTTCCAGGTCTTTCCGCCTTCATCCAAACAATAGTCAAGCATGCTCATTTTATAAAGTCCTCCTTATTATAATTGCTGCGGATACCATAAGCTGTATGGGAAACAGTCCTTTATCGGGGCTTATGGCAATCACGGTGTCTGCCGTTTCGACAGCAAATGTTTCGCACCGGAAATGCCGGCGGCAAAAGAAACCTTTGGACGCAAACCAAGGCTCTTTTCTATTTGCTGTACCGTTCAATAAAGGATACAATGGGTGTAATGTCTTCAAGACCGTGGGGGTGATGTCCTCTTCCGGGGCAAATGTATGTTTCCAGAATGTTGCCGGCTTTTTCATAGGCTTCTTTGAGAAGGAGGGCGTTTTCCTCGTAGGGAACAGCGGTGTCACACGTACCCACTACCATAATGGTGGGAATTTTATTTTCTACAAGCCGGGGGAGATAATCCAGGGGATGGTGACGGTAGGAAAGAATCGCAATCTGATCAATATTTCTATGTGCAATAAATTCCTTTGTTAGCTTTATTGTGTCATCCGGGTTTTTCTTACCAAAACCAAAGGGAGAGGAAAGAAAGTTTAAAACCGGTGCGTCAATAAACATACAGGAAACGGTCTCCGGGTACTTTGCCGCAAGAAATATAGCCTGCATGCCGCCGCAGCTCATCCCAACGGGCACACAGGTTTTCGAGAGCCCAAATCGGCTGTGGACAAAATCCACGAAGGCGGCCTGGGTTTCGGTGACTTCATCGGGGCACCACCGGGATATATTGTGGACATGTGCCACATGGTATCCACGCTCCAAAAGGGCAAATTCCGTTTCCGGAAAGGCACCGAAATATTCTGTTTTCAGTATCCATTTTCCGTTTGCAGGCACATCCTTCGGGCAGACGACGATATACGGCTGTCCCATAAATTCGCCCGCGTGGTAAGGGTATTTATGCCATTCGGCGGGAAATTCTCTGTTGTTCCAAGTTTTCATGTTCGTCGACCTTCTTTCATTAAAACGTATCGACAATGCCGTAATCGGCATACTCGAATATACGGGCATTCTTATCGGGGTTAATGGCAATGACGGTATCGGCATTTTCGATGGCGCAGGTGTGGTGCACGGCCCCGGATATACCGACGGCAATATAGATTTTAGGACTGACGGTTTTGCCGGTCAGCCCCACCTGCAGATCGTAAGGCATTTTCCCCATATCCACCATGCCTCTGGAGGCGGCAAGGTCAGCACCGATTTCCTCGGCGAAGGCACGGAGGGCATCCGTCTTATCGGCAACGCCGCGACCGCCGGATACGATGACATCCGAGCTTTTTGTTTTTGTGCGGACAGTGGCCATTTGCGGAAGCGTCAGGCATTTGATTTTGGCATAGATGTTGCCGCCCCGGGCAGGTCGGTACATGATGAGCGTATCGCCCTCCGTCGCAAGCCGGGTGCAATCGGCACAAAGTCCCGTTTCCAGCATTGCCGCCGCAATCGGGGCATTTTCTCTGCCCCAGAAATCCGCGTTCCATAAAATGACCTTCGGTTGTTCTTCTCTTGCTTTTTTTATAATGGTATGTACATCTGTTTTTTCAATCAGAATCACGTTTTCGGCAATATTCCGGGCTTTTTCCAGCACCTCTGTGCCGATTGCCCAGGCGGATGGCAGTTTTTTCTGCTGCAAGGGCTCCTCTTCTTTTCTGCCTTCCTGCTTTTTTAGAGAATCGATCAGCGGTTTTAGCATATCCATGGAGATAAATTGGCAATGCCGTTTTCCCTTTTCATTTTCATACGTCTCCAAAACCCGCGTGGGTGACCCGGCGAGACCGCATTTTGCTTCGTCACAGCCAAGGTCTTTATTCGTCAGGCAATCCACCCTTCCCGGCTTTGAAAAGATGCTGGGAAATCGCAGAATATAACTGCGTTCTACGGTGACAAGTGCCGGAAGCGGTGCAGCTAATGTGCCGAGCCGTGTTTGGGCTTTTATGCCGGTTTCACATTTTTCAACCTGTAGGGCACCCGTTATGAGCGATACCCCAAGCATGGCGGAAAGCATAGGAGCAACCTGTGCCGTATCACCGTCCACGCTCTGTCTGCCGCAGAGAATTAAATCCGCTTCTGTCTTTTGGAGTGCTTTCGATAAAACGTATGCGGTGGCAAGCGTATCCGAGCCGGCAAAGACAGGGTCAGAAAGCAGCGTTACACGTGCCCCCAATCGAGTAAGCGGCAATAGCACGTTTTCGGCGGAAGCAGGTCCCATGCAGAAAACGGAAACATCATTGGATAGCGTAAGAGCACATTCCAGTGCAGATGCATCAAAGGGGTTTATCTCTCCCTGTATCACCTTAACACAAACAACGATTTTCATGATACGGTTTCAAATAAACCGTCTGCGACAGCGTCAATGGCACAGAAGGTAACGGCAGGATGATTCTGCAAAAGGCTTGCAGGAACCTGCGGCTGAACCTTGCCAAACAGGGCGTGCTTTACAATGCCATGCTGCCAAGGACGGTTGAGAGCCACATAGATGGCACGGGAGGCAAGAATCTGCTTCATGCCAATGGTGATGCACCATTCCGGCATCCCTCTGAGGTCGCCACGCTGGTAGCCGTAGGCATTTATGGTACGGGTTTCTCTGGATATGGGCAGAACCCTTGTGCCGAGATTCCCGAACGCTTCTGCGGAAATGGGGTCATCCTCTTCGGCGGCCTCATTAAAGGCAAGATGTCCGTTGATGCCCAGCCCTCCAAGACATAAATCCACACCGCCCAGTGAGGAGATCAAGTCATCGTAAGCCGTCTCCTGTCCCGGCGTGGGGAAATGACGCTGGCTTTCCGGCATAACAAGCGCCGGGGAAACCCGCGAATAAAATTCCGTATTCATACGGTGACGGAAGCTCATGGGGTGGTCTTCCTCAATGCATTTTGTGGGGGTTATCATATATTCGTCCATATTGAAGAAATGTACGTTTTTTAAAGATACGCCAAGCTGGTTGACAAGCCTTGCAAAAATCGGATATTGATCTGTAGGACCAACCGGGACAATCATAACGGTGTGTCGGCCGGCGGCATTGTTATGCATAACGGTTTCTAGCATGGTAAGTGCCATATCAAAATACACGTCCCATTCCCGGGGTGTGGACTTAAAGAAAATATTTTCACGGATTTTTCTTTCCATTGTAGCGTCTCCTTTCGCTTTACTGCAAAGCATCATATACGATTTTTCCGCCTGTAATCGTCATTTTGACCGTAAGGGCTTTATCCAAAATGCAAATATCTGCAAGCTTTCCGACTTCGACGGAACCGATCCGCCGGTCTTCGCCGATAATTTTCGCCGGCGTAAGAGATGCCATGGTGACGGCATCGTGTAGGGGGACACCGGCATCTTGGACGAGATTTCGTACCATTTGGGAAAGCGGCTGGATACTGCCTGCCAGCCGGCTGCCGTCAGGCAAACGGGCAACGCCGTCCGAAACTAAGAATTTCTGTGCATCTGCATCCTGCTTCCGACCGAGAATGTAAAGCGTATCCCCGATAGGCATTCCGCCGGCACGGAGAGAATCGGAAACGATGCAAAGCTTATCCGGGCATTTACATTTGCAAATCAGCTTCACCATGTCAGGGGTAATGTGATGATTGTCGGCAATAAATTCCACTGTCAGCCGGTCATCTGTAAGCCCCAGCTCGCAAAGCCCCACATTTCTGACACCGTCACGCATAGACACGGTGGACATGGTACACCAAAGATGCGTGCAGTGGGAAAGCCCTGCTTCAATTACCGGCATAATGCTGGGCTTATCGCCGTCATCATGGCCGCCGCAGACTACAATACCGGCCTCCTTTAAAGCCGCGGCCATTTCTGCCGCACCGTCCAGCTCCGGGGCGATGGTTACGGTTTTGATGCAGTCCCGGTTATCTAAAATAAACTGATAGGAATCCCTTGCGGGCACGCGGAGAAACTGTTCGGGCTGTGCACCCTTATGCTTTAGTGAAATATAAGGGCCTTCAATGTGTGCACCCAGTATGCGGCAAGGCAGATCGGGACGTGTCTTATACCGGCGAACGAGCTCCAGCATGTCGGTGATTTGCTCTACCGGGGCCGTTACGGAGGTGGGAACGAGGGAAGTCGTTCCACTTTGACTGTGGAAGGCAATCGCTTTATCAAAGGCATCGTCTTCCGCATCCATAAAGTCACCGCCCCCGCCGCCGTGGGTATGAATATCCACAAAGCCGGGGCAGATGAAAAGCCCCTTCGCATCAATGACGGTGTGGTCACCGGCGGCAGGCTGTGCCGCGATCCTGTCACCGTCAATCACAACGTCGGTATTTTCAAGGATACCGGTATTGGTTACAATATTTCCGTTTTTGAGAATCATAGAACTTCTCCTTACTGTTTTAAAGGGTGACGGCGTTATAAATTGGCTCTAACGCTTCTTGAATTTTTTTGTATTTATTGTACAGTGCCAGGTATTTCTCTGTATGGGCGGCATTTGGCACGGTTTCGGATACGGAAGCATTGCATTTTTTCAGTGCATCGGCATAACCGGAAAACATATGTGTGGCAACGCCTGCCAGCATAGCACTTCCGAACGAAGAATCGGAATATTGCATTTCGATCAGCTTTATCCCAAGTGCGTCCGAAACCATCTGCCGCCAAAGCGGACTTTTTCCGCCACCGCCGATAATCACGGCACGGTCTTCGTGGGGAATATGCAGCTTTTCAAGGGTAAGCTTGCAGTCCAGCATACTCATGGCAACGCCTTCCAAAACGGCTCTTGCAAAGTGTGCCTTCGTATGGAAGGCACGAATGCCTACAAAATCTGCACATAGGTTGGGGTTTGCGTAGGGGGTGAGCTCACCGTTTAGGTAGGGGTGGAACACAAGCCCGTCACAACCGATGCAGATATTTTCCGCCTGCCTGTCCAGCGAGGCGTAATCCTCGCCAAAGGTATCCCGAAACCATCTATAGGAGGCGGCACAGGATTTTGTCCCGGTGCCGGGATAGTACAACCCGTCGATCACGTGCGAATAGTTTACAAGGTGCCTGTTCGGATACGGCCGGTCGGTAATCACACAGATTCTGCCTGCGGTTGCAAGCTTCACCGTCATATTCCCTTGGGAAACCGCACCGGAGGCAAACACCTCCATAACCGTATCGGTCGTGCCGCAAAGCACAGGCGTCCCCACGGTAAGTCCGGTAAGCGTTGCCGCTTCCCTCGTGATTTTTCCCACAATATCCGTAGGCTTTACCACGGTGGGAAGCATCTGGGGTGTAAGCCCTAAAACGCCGCAAAGCGTCTCGCTCCATGCCATGGTGTTCACATCAAACAGCATGGACCCCTCTGCCTCAATAAAATCGGTCACATAATCCCCGGTCAGAAAATGGCGCACATAGTCCTTGGGGAACATAATTTTCCGCACTTTCCGCCATGCGTCCGGCTCATTATTTTTAATCCATAAAAGTGCCGGAAGGGACCAAATGGTGTCCGGACGGTGGAGCACCTGCTTTTCAATAACGTCACCAAGCTGTGCTTGCAGATACTCGACCTCACGGGTACTTCTTGTATCCGTCCAATAGATGGCAGGGCGAATCACCTGAAAGTCCTCGTCCAAGATAACGGCAGTGTGTGTTGCCGCATCCAGAGAAACGGCAACAATGTCGCAGGGACGGACGCCACTCTTTTCCAAAATGGCAGTTATGTTTTCGACTGTCACCCGTACCCAATCCTGTGGGTCCTGTTCCACATATCCGGCCTTAGGGTACCGGGTGGGATATTCGCATGTATTGGTGGCACAAAGCGTACCGGCTTTGCTTAAAAGCGTAGCCTTTGACGCACCGCCGCCAAAATCAATCCCAAGTAAATACTTCATAGCCCTGATCCTTATCTGTTATTCAGCCATTTATGTTCGTCGTCTGTTGTCATATAAAAGCCACGGTCTTTGCCTGCCATAATCCACAAATAGTAGTTTGTGTAGCCGGGAGCGACGTGGAAGGGATGATATCCCCGGGGAATTTCTACAAAGTCGCCACAGCGAACGGTGTAGGTTTCGTCGATGTCCCCTTCACGGGTGTATACCTTCTGAATACCAAAGCCTTGGGGCTTATCAAATTCGTAGTAATAAATTTCTTCTGTTTCGGCCTCTATGGGCATATTATCATCGTCATGCTTGTGGGGCGGATAGCTGGACCATTGACCGCCTTGCACAAAGGCTTCACCGATGTACAAAAGCTCCGCATCCACTCTTTCGTCCAGAATAAAGTGGGCCTCTCTTTCCCAGCCGGGCATACCTAAGTTTTTAATCACCACATCTTCGGGGCGGATTATCGCTGGTGTGCCGGCTTTTGTGGAGGGCGATTTTGCCACGGCAATCATGGCCTCCCCCTTCGCAGTTACAGAAAATGGGGTATTTGCCGGAATATAAACGCAAGTTGCCGGTCCGTCAAAAACGTTTTTCCGTTTGCCTGCATCTGCAAAGGAAAAGCCCTCGCCCATAACGGTGCAGATCCCGCCCAAAATGACCAGTGCGTATTCCTTGTTTTCTTCCCGGTAGGACTTGGTGTCACCGTCCGCAAGACGCAGCATATCCATTTCTACCTTCTTACAAGTACTGTTTTCCTTCGTGATAATTTCACTTTTTCCCCATTTCTTCGTCCAGGTCTTCTTTAAATTCATCATATCCACGCTCCTTTAAAAACTTCAAAACTTCCTTTCGGGTGGGCACAGCCGCCCGTGCACCGATTTTCGTACATTTGATTGCAGAAACAGCACTGGAAAATACCGCAGCATCGAAAAAGCCCTGCCCTTTTGTAAGAGCATAGGCAAACGCACCGTGGAAAACATCTCCGGAGCCGTTTGTATCCACTGCTTCAACAGGAAAAGCAGGATAGGACATTATTTCCTTCCCGTCATAGAGAATGCCACCCTTTTTCCCTTGGGTAATCACAACGATTTCGGGGGCAAAGGAGGCATACAGCTTTTGTGCGGCGGCTTCCGCCGAAACGGCACCTGTCATGCCAAGTGCATATTCTTCCGAGGGAATCAAGATGTCCACATAGGGCAAAAGGTCTTCTACGCCGGCATACAGTCCCCCTGCGTCATACAAAACCCGTGTGCCGTTTTCCCTTGCAAGCTTTACGGCGGCAAGGGCGGCGGGAAGCTCATTCCCGTCTATCATCAGTATATCCGCCTTGCAAATCGCTTCCTTTTGTGCCGCGGAAAGGGATAGAGGCGGAAGCGTGCCCCGGTGGAACACGCAGGTTCTGGTAGCACTTTCCTCGGAAAGCCATACATAGGAAGAAAAGGACGTATGCCCCGGTACGGTTTCCACTAGTGCCGTGGATACTTCGTATTTCTGCAAATCTTCCATTAAAAATTTTCCGGCACTGTCATCCGTAAGCACGCCGATATAGGCACAGTCCGCACCAAGCCTTGCGGCGGCCGCAAGACCTGTGGCACAAGGACCGCCGCCGCACTGCGAGATAGAGGCGGCCCCGAGCTTCGTATCCTCCTCGGGATAGTGGGGGACGGTTATCAGCGTGTCGCAAACATTTGCACCGATTCCGACGATACATTTCATGCTTGATTCTCAGCCCCTAAAAGCGTTATTTTACTCTTTGCGAATGCCGCCACATTTGCTACGGCATCCTTCATAAACATATCAATGGCATAGATATCCCTCGAGGTTTCAAATACCTTGTCAAGGAAGGCATAGCAAAGGTCGGTGCCGAAGTTTACCTTGCGGATACCGGCGGCAATGGAGGCACGGATTTCCTCGTCGGGAACGCCGCTGCCGCCATGGAGAACAAGGGGAATTTTCACAGCCTCTTTGATTTCTCTGATTCTGTCGATATCCAGCTTCGGAGCTTTTTTATATCTGCCGTGTGCCGTGCCGACCATAACGGCGAGGGCGGCGACGCCGGTTTCATCCACAAACTGTTTTGCTTCGTCTACCTTCGTATATTCGCCCATTTCAGCGTCATTTACGCTGCCCACGTGTCCCAGCTCGCCTTCTACGGGAATCCCCATAGGCAAACACAGGTCGTTTACCGTTTTGGTAATGGCGATATTTTTCTCCAACGGATAGGCGGAGGCATCAATCATAACGCCTGTACAGCCGTACCGTACAGCCTTTGCCACCTCCGGATAGCCTGCACCGTGATCCAGATGGAAGCAAACGGGCACGCTGGCCTTTTGGGCGGCGGCCAGTGCGATGGGAGCTACATAATACGATTCTCCGTTTGTGAAAAGCCGTGAATAGTTTTGTAAAATTACGGGGGCGTGCAACGTTTCTGCGGCCTCGATAACGCCCATGACCGTTTCCATGTTGTATACATTAAAGGCAGGCATGGCAAAGGCGCCTTTTTCGGCAATATCCAGAATTTCTTTCAGATTTACAAGCATTGGAGCACAACCTCCTCAATCTTCATAAGTGCAAGGTCTTCCGGGCGGGTTTTGGATAACAGGATGTATTCCGCCGGGCAGGCCGTAACCAGAATTTCGGCATTCATATTCCGGGCGTTGTTCCATCTGTTTTCTGCCACCCCTTCCATGACACGGGGCATATATTCATTCATGATCAGATTGCCTGCAAGCATGGTTTCCTTACCGTGCAGAAGCATTTCACGCACAGCACCGCAGGCGGACAAAATGGTCCGCATGGGTGCGGTTTCTTCCAAATCCCTTGCCAGAAGCGGACTGTCCTGGGGCGTGAGGACCAGCTCCTTCTTCTGCGGCTTCAGGCTTCCGTTTTCGATTTGTTCGGCTAAGAATGCGGTAAAGGTTATCACTTCCGGTTTTAAATCAATACCCCATTCCTTATATTCTCTTTTCATCACCTTTGCATCTGCCGGGTCGTAGCAGATAACTCTTTTATACTTCGCAAGCGAAGCGGCACACGTTTCCATCACCGCCTTGGTTTCTGCGGCGGCACCGATTAAAAAGGACAGAGAATAGCCGCTGTTCGGCTCATCCTGCAGCACCGTAAAGTCTACGCCTGCCTTTTGTAAAAGCTGTACTGCCTCTTTGGCACAACCCATCGCACGGGTGTCCTCGCCTATGAAAAAGAGGGTGTCGCTGTCAGGGAAGGCAGGGATTTTGTTTTCGTTTTTCAGACCGTAAACGTTCCCCGTATTTTGAAAATTCGTAAGCATTTCCATTATATACGAAGGGAGCTTGCCGTCAAGGGCCGCCCCAAGCCGTGCTTCTTTCGTAAACATAACGGGGTCCCAGCCGGTGGTGCAGTCTGCGACACAGCCGCCGCACAGAGCACACTCATAAACGTTGGAAACAATATCTTCGGAGAAGTCCACTGCATCCCTTGCCACAAGGGAAAGACCGAGAGCTCTTGCTCTGGCGGTGTTTCTTTCAAGACCTGTAGCGTTTCCGATGGGGCAGATGTGGTGACACATCCAGCAAAACCGGCAGGATTCAATATGTTCTCTTGCTTTTTGTGTAAATTGCATTTTGTATACCTCCCATTATAGACCAAGCTTGAACGGATTCATAATGCCGTTGGGGTCAAGCTGCTTTTTGATACCTTCAAAGACCTGCATGGCAGGACCGTACTGCTCCTTCATCAATCTGCCGAGCTTGATACCAATGCCGTGGTGATCGTTTACAACACCACCGTTTTTGAGTGCCGCACGAACGCCGCAGTTCCAGATTTCCTGGTGCAGGCGAAATGCCTCGTGGGGGTCCTGGGGCACGTCCTTGCCGTCGACAATAAATCGATCGTATATCATACAGCCCCACTCATACCAATGGGAGAAATGTGCGATAAAGGAAGCTTGGGGGAAGTTGGTTTCAATGGCTTCCTTCATGGCCCAGTAAATTTTTTCAATTTTATCATAGGGGGCGATGGTGTCCATTGTACCGAAGCACTGGGGGACGTCCATCATGTGGCCGGGATAGAAGAAGGTTATTTTTTCCTTCCACCATTTTTCGCCGTATTCGGAGCCTAGATCCTCGGCACCGTATTTTTTAAAGGTAGAAAGAAGTATCTTTTCTTCCAGCTCCACCATTTCGGCAACACCCTCAATGGCAAGATTCATAAATGCACCCTTTCGTTCCACCCCGACGATTTTTTTAATTAAGGTTGCCGTTTCCGCTTCGTCATAAAGACGCATAACCGACGGCTTGAACTTCTGGAGAAGCTCACGACCGGCACGAAAAGCATCGGTCATATTGTGGAAGAGGAAGCCTCTGAATTTTCTTGCCTCCGGCTGCTCATAAATACGCATCTGTGCCTTGGTCATTACGCCCAGCGTACCTTCGGAGCCGATGAAAATCTGATTGAGATCTGGTCCTGCGGCGTGCTTCGGGGCGGGCGAGGTCTCGATAATATCGCCGTTGGGGAGCACAACCTCCATCTGTAGTACCATATCGTCAATTTTACCGTATTTTGTAGAGGAAACGCCGATGCCACGGTGGGCGAGGAAGCCGCCGACGGTGGAGCAGGTCAGAGAAGAGGGATAATGCATGGTGGCATAGCCTCTTTCGTTTGCCGCCCATTCCACATGCTTGTAGATGGTGCCCGTGCCGCACTCTATGTACATGCTTTCTTCATTTACATCATAAATCTTATTCATCCGCTTTGTGTCCAGCACAATACCGCCGCAAACCGGCAGTGCACCGCCCTGCGTGCCGCCGCCTGCCCCCCAGGTTGTAACCGGGATTTTATAATAGTTGGCAATCTTTAAAACGGCCGAGGTTTCCTTTGCATCCTTCGGTGCAACAACAAAATCGGCCTCCGGCATACGCAGACCCCGGTCCGCCCACATTCTGGAAAGCCAGAAGTAATCCACACTGTGCGTAATTTTGTCAATCGTCTTTGTAGAGCAGTTTTCTTTGCCGACTGCGTCTTCAAGCTCGGTTGTAATGACGTCAAATAAAAAATCGGTCAATGTTTTTCCTTCTTTCTAATTATAGTATTTTTTACGGAGGGAAGCAAGCTTTTTCCGTATCAGAAAAAGCCTAAGTAGAAATTAGTTTCTTTAAGTATAACATGAATAAAAACGAATTTCAATAGATTTTGAAAAAAACTTCCATTTTTTTAAAAAATAAATAAATCCAATAAACGGAAAAAAGAAAAATTTTTTCAAAATCTATTGACAGATTGGGGTGGGATATGATAACATAGGAACATGGGAACGTAGAATGAAAGTTGAACGTTATTTATGAAGGAGGAACGGACAGTCATGTATCTGTACAGAGACATGGAAAAAATACGCGAAAATGCGACCTTTGTACTGCGGGAAATTGCCCAGGCACAGCCGGGAGACAACATTTTGGTAATTGCGGACAGCGAGTCTTATTCAAACGCCCGTGCACTGTGTGATGTGGCACGGGAGTGCGGCTATAACGCCGTTATTTTGGATGTAGATATGTACGGCGGCCAGGAGGGGTATGATAACATCCCGATTATGGAGCCTGTACGGCAGGCGATTTTACATGCGGACATTACATTTATGACAACGCCCCAGATTAAAACCGGATTTTCAACCTATCTCGGCTCACGGGATGAAGGCGACGAGTCGCTACTGGGAAAAAGCAAGCGTTTTACCTTTGAAAGCGGCGGCATGGAGGAATGGAATATAAATAAGGAAGAGGTTCTGGCGAACCGCAGGCGTGCCCTTGCCCTTTATGCCTGGCTGCAAAAAGCAAAGGAAATACATATTACAACAAAACGGGGCACGGATTTATACTGTGCCATTCACCGCGGACTGGATGCGATGTACCCTGTCATGGGCATCATTCCGTTTTATTCCGAGGTAGCGGTCATTCCTTCCCTCGGCACGGTAAACGGAACGGTGGTGGCGGACGGTGCTTCGGAACGGACACGCAATCAGCGTGGTTTCCCCATTCGTCCCAATATGCCTACACATAATGAGTTATATAAGGAACCGATGCGACTGGTATTTAAAGATAGCATTCTGACGGACTTTTCCGGGGATGCCGTCCAGGCGGATCGGCTTCGTGTGCTTTTGGAGGAGGTTTCCCCCAAAGCGGATTTGTGCGATGAAATCGGGCTGGTAACCACAACCTCACCGGAAAATAATATGTACGGCTGGAAGGTGGACGGCAGTCATCAGATTAACTGCATCCATGTGGCAATCGGTAACAACCGCCGCCGCGGCGAAATTATTCATTCCACGGAGCATGTGGATTTTGATGTGCATGATCCGATGGTCGAGGTGGACGGAGAATGTATTTTAAAAGACGGAAAGTTCAACGATGACATCATATTCCGTCACGGAGAAGAATAAGAGACACGGAAACAGAGATTTTTTCGGAAAGGTAGAGGCATTATGAAGAAACGTAAAATCGGCATTATAGGATTTGGCGGGATTGCCAAAGGCACACATGCCAACGGCTATTTAGGTTGTGCAGACAAGGCAGAGGTTGTGGCAGTGTGCGATACTCGGGATGAGGCACTCCTGCTGGCAAGAGAAAAGCTGGGAATCCCGGAGGAATATTGCTTTAAGGATTACAAGGCACTGATCGCATGTGAGGCAGTAGAGGCTGTGGACATTTGTACGCCGAATTTTATGCACTGTGCAGTTGCCGAGGCGGCGATTGCGGCAGGCAAGCCCTATTCGGTGGAAAAGCCTGTTGGTCTTCGGTATGAAGAGGTTCTGGACCTGCAGAAAAAAACAGGGGATTTACCGGCATTTGTCAGCTTTTCCTTCCGGTTTCAGAAAACAATTCGGTATATGCAAAAGCTGATTGCGGACGGCGTGATCGGTGATATAAAAAATGTATACATCCGCTATTATAAGGACAGTGCCCTTCGCCCGGGCAGAAAGCTGGAGTGGCGTTTTGATGAAAAGCTTGCCGGCACGGGTGCTCTGGGAGATTTTGGTTCCCATATGGTGGATACGGCACGCCTTTTCTGCGGCGATTTTGACGGCGTGTATGCAGAAAGCGGTATTGTTGTAAAAGAACGGCAAAGACTGGATTCGGAGGAGGTCGCACCTGTCACTACGGACGATTGGTGCAATATATTGGCAAGAACGGTAAAGGGTGCCGGTGTTTCTATCTCTGTTTCGAGATGTACCCGTGGCATAAAGATGCTGACGGAAATGGAAATTTTCGGAACAAAGGGTGCACTTCTTTACAGCAGTGCTACAGGCCTTCGTGTAGACAGAGGCGAGGGACCCGAAGCGGAAGAGGTGCCGGATACGTTCCTTGCAAACCAGGCAGAATGCTTTATAGACTATTTAAACGGTAAAACCGATGCACTTACGCCCTACCTTTCTGAAGGGGTGGCTTGCCAGAAGATACTGGAAGCGGCAGAAAAATCTATAAAGAGTGGAAAATATATTAAACTGAACGAGTTCTAAAAAGAAAGGGAGAAAACAATGAAACTGGGTACTTTTGTAAAAATAGCAGACCTTAGCCAGGCAGATGAAAAATTTGCTACACTACGGAAAAACGGATTTAGCTCTTGCCAGCTTGTTTATAAGCCCGACGAATACAAGCAGGAGGATGCAGAATTTATCAAGGCGGCGGCAGACAAGTATGACATTGAGATTTCCGCACAGTTTTGCGGCTACAAGCGAGGTGCGGCCCCCTATGATAACTATTATAATTTCCGCATCGCCGGTCTTAACGTGGAAGCTACCCGCGAGGAACGGCTGAGCTACACACTAAAGGCGGCAAAATTTGCGTCCTGGCTGGGCGTGGAGGATATTATCGTGCACGCCGGCTATGTACCGAACAACCCCTTTGAGGAAGGCTATGTGAATATGCTGACCTCCATTCACATCCTGGCACAGGAATGTAAACGTATGGGTCTGAATGTGCTGTTTGAAACCGGCATGGAAGCACCGATTGTTTTGCTGCGGCTTATTCAGGATGTGGGCTTTGACAATCTGTATATCAATTATGACCCGGCAAATATCTTTATTTACGGCTACGGTAATGCGGTGGATGCTCTGCGTGTATTCGGAAAGTATGTAAGAAATATACACGGCAAGGACGGCATACTGCCCACCGATCCTCGCGGTCTCGGTAAGGAAACGCCGGCCGGACAGGGTTTAGTAGATTTCCCGAAGGTATTTGAAATGCTGAAGGACCTGGGCTATGACCGCTTCATCACCATCGAACGGGAAATTACAGGCGAACAGCAGACAAAGGATATTTTAATGGCAAAGGAATATTTTGAATCCTTGCTCACAAAGCTTGGTTATACGATTGAATAAAGGAGGGCTTTTCGGATGAAAAAAATTCTTGCAGTTATATTGGCAGGCATTATGATGCTTCCGGGCTTTGCGGCTTTTGCGGAAGAGGAAGAAGCACAACCGATTATGATTGCACCCACTGTAGAGCTGAGTGCGGATAGACAAACTGCCTATTCCATTAAAGAAAGACCGAAAAAATCGGCAGACTACAAGGTTGTGAATTTAGATGCCCCCACCAAGGTGGCTGAGGAAAACGGAGATGCAGAACATATTTTAAACCCCGGCTTTGAATCCTCATCCGACACTGTAAACCTGAATTGGGGACAGGGCGGTCTTGAAGGTGGAAAATGGGGGGAGTCCGGCGGCTTTTTTGAAAAGAAGGATGTGCATGGCGGCAGTATCGCTGCACATACGATTGCCGCAGAGGGAAAAAATGTTCATTTTCTTCAGAGTCTCGGCAATGTACTTGGCGGTCAGGAATATGAGCTGACTGCGTGGGTAAAGCGGGTTTCCGGTTCGCCGACAATCTCTTTAACCTGCATTTATAATGACCCTGAGTCTCTTATGGGCATGGAATACACAAACCGCGTCAATTTACAGTTCGGGGATACACCCGCAGGGATTTGGAGCCGTAAAACCATCCGTTTTACGCTTCCCGAAGATGTTGTCTCCGTAACGCTGATGGCTCGTCTTATCGGCGGCGGAGAAGCCTATTGGGATGATTTTTCATTAGTCGGACCCGGACGCCCGGCAAAGAAAATGTCCATGCCGGAATACATTGCTCCGGCTGCCGATTCCGTAAATCTTCTGAAGGATGCCAGCTTTGAAGAGGCGGACGATGTAGTACATGTAAAGCACGGAACGGAGGAGGAAGGGTATTGGTTTGATCGTGATGATGATGTGCTCCGCGGCTGGTACACCTATTCCGATGAGGAAGCCCGTACCGGTACAAAATCCCTGAAGCTGAACTGTGACAACAATGTTATGCCCTGGGTTGGCCAAGCCATTAAGGTGAAGCCCGAGACCACCTATCAGCTTTCTATGTGGGTGAAGATTCCACGCGGCATGCGGGAAAGCTATAATTTCCAGGGGGACTGTTTTACATATAGCACAAAGGCAACGGAACCGGACAATTACTTCAAGGATGGACGGCGTTCCCTCCATGTATACCCGGATTTTGACAATCAAGAATGGCAACAGGTTGTAACTATCTTTTCAACGCCGACCGAAGCCGCCTATTATCACATTATGATTCGTGCGGGCGGAAATGGCGTAACCTATTTTGATGATGTAGAGCTGTATGAGCTTTCCGGTCTGAGTAAAAAAATCAGAACCTTTAGTCCTGATGACGTATTTTATTATTCCGACTACGAGGGCAACGGCTATGCAGACCTGAAAACTTATCTGTCCACATCCGACGAAGAGCAGAAAGTACGTTTCCGCTTCTATGATGGCGAAAAGGTATTGCTGGAAGAAATTGCAACCATTTTACCGGACGGGACACAGCGGTTCAATTATCCCTTGGAGCTTTTATCTGAAAAAAAGAAGGAATACAGACTGGAAGCAATGATGCTCGGCCCGAATGGGGAAGAAACCGAGGATACACTCAGCAGATACATATATAAGTACGACCGCCCCACAAAGCTGAATGAAGCCATGCAGCTAATTACAAACGGTGACAAGGTGATTCAGAATTATGTGCTTGCACAGGGTACGTCTCCTGAAATTATGTACCGTATTCCGGAGGTAGGGGCTACGATAGGCCGCGGTATCGGTACAGTTCGGACAGACAGAACGGAAAGACTGGACGTTGCATGGCAGGCAGGTATGTATGCTACCACAACATTATTTAACCACGAGGATATCCGAGACCCGGAGGTATATGCCAAGGTTGTAGACACTATCAATCGTGTGAAAGACCATCCGGCCCATATTGGCTGGTATTTATGGGAAGAGCCGAAGTTTGCAGGTGACGATATTGATCTGGATGAAAATCTTCGTATCGGTGCCAAGCTGATTCGGGATTTAGACCCGGAGCATCCCCTTTTCGGCGTACTTTCCGAGCGTCTCTATTCGCAGGAATTTGGTAAATACTGTGATATTATCGACATGGACCTTTATCCGGCACAGGTTTATGATAACCGTCGCGGCGAGAATGTGGCAAAGGGCATTGCTATGGGACTGGAGGAAAATGACTGGCAGATTCCCATCGGTATTATGACCCAGGCCTTTGAGTGGTTTGATTTTCAGCCCACCTGGAATGACCTTCGGAACTATATCTATGCCTGTATGTTTGAAGGGGCAAACGGCTTTAGCTTCCACACCTTCGGTAAGGAAACCTCTGACGCGGAAAACGGAACGTGCGTAAAGCCCGGTGATGAAAGATGGAACGGCATGGTGAAGGCGGCAGAGTGGGAATACGACTTTATCTTTGACCACTTTACCAAAATGGTGGCACCTCTCTTCAATGAGGGCAGAACAGAAGACGTTTGGTGGAGAACCGTTGTGCGGGACGGCGAGCTTTACGCCATCGCCATCAATATGTGGGAAGACCGGAATTCTACGATTGATATTCCGCTTGTAGACCACACCGGCAAAATCAAGATAAATGGGGCAACGGCAGAGCTTGTGGAAGGCGGCAAGGCAAAGACGGTGACAATCACCGGGGACACCTTCCATGTGGAGCTGGAAAAATTCCAGGTTGCCGTTTACAAGATTACCCCCAATGAAGCGGTAGATTTCTCGGATGTAAAGGTTACGCGGTTCCGTGACCTGCAGCACCACGTCTGGGCAAGAGATGCCATTATCGAAATGGATGAAAAGGGCATTGTAAACGACCTTTCTTATATTGCCTTTGCACCCGGCAGAAATATTACCCGTGGCGACTTTGCCATGTTCTTAGTGCGTGCACTCGGTCTTACCGGTGACGGATCCAAGGTAAGCTTTGACGATGTTTCCTCCAAAAGAGAGTATGCGGAAGCCCTTGCCATCGGCAAAGCGGCGGGCATCTTAAACGGTGTGGGCGAGAATAAATTTAACCCGGATGCGGAAATTTCCCGCC
>SVJY01000051.1 GCA_015068765.1 Oscillospiraceae bacterium | reverse complement strand
GGCACAAGTGCAACGACCTTTGCACCGGATGCGTCCGTCACCTATGAACAGGCTGTTAAAATGGTTGTGGCGGCACTGGGGTATACCGTGCAGGCAGAGACAATGGGCGGTTATCCCTCGGGCTATCTTTCCAAGGCGGCACAACTGGATGTACTGCGTGGCGTAGATGTCGGCGGCGAGATGACACGCGGCAATATGGCAATTCTTCTCTATAACGCACTGGACAAGCCGCTTTTTGAAAAGACCAGCTACGGTGAGGATAGCTATACATACGATGCAAACGAATCTGCCACCCTTCTCTCCCGTTATTTGAAGGTAGAGAAGATGACCGGCAAGGTAGTCGAGACGCCTATGGCGTGTGCGGAGCTGGTACCGTCCAAGGTTTTATCGGACGAGGTGCGTGTTTCCGACGGTACAGCTTCGACGGTTATGAAGAAGGGTGACACCGATGCCCAGGCACTTTTAGGCGTGCGTGCAGACGTTTTCTACCGTGAGGATGATATCACCGACACCCCCGTCATCGTAGCCATTGTGCCCCGTGCAGCTTCCAAATCCGTGGAAATTGTTGCAAAGGATGTCGTGGGCGGCAATACCACGGCACAGACGCTTGTGTATATGGAAGACGGCGAAGAGAAAGAAGCCGCCATTTCCGGTGCGACGCTGGTGTATAACGGCAGAGTGCGTCCCATGGATGCCTCCCTTTTAAAGCCGGCAATCGGTACGGTGCGTCTTGTCTCCGAAACAGGGGCAGACTATAACCTGGTTATCGTGGAAAATTATACAAACTATATTGTTGAAAACGTACTGATCGATACCCAGACGGTGTACTTTAAAAACGGTGCAGCCCCCATGGTGATTGACTTTTCTGACAATAACATAAGTACAGTAATGACAGACGAGACCGGTAACCCCTTGACGCTTGACAATCTTGCGGAATGGGACGTTCTTTCTGTTTGCCGTGATGCGGAAAGCAATACCTCGGTATGCCGCGTTTACCGTTCCAACCGGACGGTGGAGGGTACAATCCGAGAGCTTAGCTTATCGGAACAAGAGGTTGTGATTGACGAGAAAGTATACCCAATCGCATATTCCATGCAGACGGATGACTTAAAGCTTGGCAAAAATGCGGCATTTTTCTTGGACTTTACGGGTGCAGTTTCGGCTATGACGGAAGTGCAGGGGATTTCCAGAACCTATGCATGGCTTGCCGCGGCACAAAACACCAAGGGCATGGACCCCGTGCCACAGCTGAAGATGTTTACCGAGGACGGCGAATGGAAGGTGTACAAAGCCGCAGATTTCGTAGAACTGAACGGTGCCCGTGTTCCGGCCAAGGACCTTCTGGCAAACGGTAAAACAGGTGCAGAGATGTACCTTGCAGGCACCGCCCCCACGCTGGTAGATGACACGGGTGCAGTCGTGCCGCAGCTCATTGCCTACGAGGTGAATGAAGAAGAGCTTATCACCAAGCTTGAAACAGCGTACAATATGACGAAGCTCGATACACCGGACGAAGAGAAGATCGGCGGTACGTTCAGTATGGACTTTTATCAGAACGATGCAAGAAGCAGCCGGTTCTTTAACGGCACCAAGGCAGGCACGAATGCAGGCCTTATTTCCGGGGCATATCAGGGCGAGATTGAATATAGTGACACCATGTTTACAAAGGTGTTCATTCGTCCCGAAACCAAGTATTTTGTCATTCCCGGTAACCTTTCAAATGAAAAAGCATATGCAATGAAGAAAGCGACAAACGAAATTACGCTGGAAAGAATCCGTACCAATGAAACGGATTGCCAGTGCTTCTACGATGTCGCTGAAAATTATGTTTGCGGCGTAGTCGTTCTCCGCAAAGATATACAGGCACAGGATACGATCGTGGAGGATACGGATGTTATCTATCCTACGTACAGCAGACCGGCAGGTCTTGTTCTCGGCGTTTCCACAATTTTGAGCGACGGAATTCCGGTAACTGCCCTGAAGGTGTACAGCAATTCCGGACAGGAGGTTTTTCTCGATCTGGGTGAGATTGAACGTGCACAGTACAGAAATACGAACGCCAGAATGTGGGATGTCATCGTGGGCGAAGAAACCTTAAAGGGCGACCCGGATTGGTATATGCTTCGGGAAGACGGCACAAAGTATCAGCCCGAGAAAAGCAGTGACGCATGGAAAAATACGGCGAAAACAGCACGTCATAATGAAATCTTCATAGACCTCGAAGACATAAAGCCCGGCGACATTGTGCAGTATGAGGCAGATGATGACGGTAAGCTCCAGCGTCTTTGCATGGTTTATCGCCATGAATATCCCGGCGATGTTGAATTTTCTTATGATGAAACGTATTTAAAATCTACCGGCATTGACTTAAACTACCTTGGCGGCAACCTGTCCTTAAACGGTACCGTTAAAAAAGTTCTCGACAGCGGTCTTCTGACGGAAGTCAATCTGCCACAGGGCACCACAGACGGAGCCAAGACCACCTTTGGCCTGCCGCTTGCCATGAAGACTACCCGCATGTTACCCACAAAAGGTAAGTTTGCAGTCTGGGATACGGAAAGAGGCGGAATGCGTGAAATTACGACCGCAGACGTTGTACAGGGAGATTTAATTTTCTCCTGGTGGCAGACGACGAATCAGAGCCTTGTTGTTGTTTACCGTTAAATGAATATTTCGGGAGACCCTCTATCCGTTGGAGACGAAAAAACCAAATTTTGGAGACATATTATGAAACAACCGACGCATTTTTCCAGTCCGGAAACCCCGTGGGGTAAGCCCCACACCACACAACTGTATCTGCATCCGCCCTTTGCGGAAAATATTGTAACGCTCCGGCCTAATACAACGATTTTGCTGGGCGAAATTGGGGGCGGTGCCTACCCGCAGCACCAGACGACGGGTCGGCACGACGAAAGCGATCTGCCCTCCTCCGCCATGGTATTTTTATATAGAAACCAGATGCCGGATTACAAAAAGGGCGAGTTTAGTGTGCGGCAGGATGGTATTCCGATTCATTCTCTGCGGCAAAACTTAGGCGAGATATCCCTGGAAATGGAATGCTTTTGTAACACAGAAAGAGTACCCACCGTATTTACAAAGCTGACCATCCAAAACAATCTGGACGAGGAGCTGAAGGATCAGATTGGCATGACGGCACGTACCGCACCGGAATTTGACCTACTCGGTGCCAATGAGCCGGACGGGTATTATCCCATAGAGCCTTCCATTAACCGCTGGATGCATGCACCCTACTGGCAACAGGACGAAGAAAAGCTTACCGACGGGCAGTATACGATATATTACCACGTAGGCGAGAATGTAAGGACAGTCTGTCATGATCGTAACCGTATGCATTACCTCTTCACACTTGCCCCCGGTGCGAAAACAGAGCTGTACTTTGCCTTTTCCCGTGCTCACATTGATAAAAACTTTTCCTTTGAAGAAGAAAAGAAAAAGACGGAAGCCTTCTGGGAAGGGGAGCTGTCGAGAATCCGTGTTTTCCCGAAAAAGGAAGACCCGAAGTTTTACGCCATGTACCGCAGTCTCGTAGCACAGGGGCTGCAGATGTTCGCCCGTCCCACAGGTGTAAACTATGTCATTATGCGTCAAGGCGGTCTCCAGCGGCTCATGTGGCCCACGGAAAACCGTTCCCTGATCCGTGTGCTTGCACGTATCGGCGATTTTGATAAGTACATAGATGCCATTTTCAAAACCTATTTCCACGTCATGCAGGCAGAAAGTGGCGAAGTGGTCAACTTCGGCCTCCCCTGGGGCTCAGTCACAGGCTCTGCTCTGTTTGCCTTCGGTGCGGTGGCGATGTATAAT
The DNA here is from genome assembly GCA_015068765.1 of Oscillospiraceae bacterium. Lineage (GTDB taxonomy): Bacteria > Bacillota > Clostridia > UMGS1883 > UMGS1540 > SIG447. The sequence goes on along the minus strand of SVJY01000051.1, from coordinate 2,450 downwards.
GAGGCACTCTATGAAAAATACAAGGAAAATGCCTATCGTGCCTTCCGCTTTATAGAGGAACAAAGAGAATTCTGTACCCAGCATCCGGATCTTGCTGACGGACTGTATCCGCCGAAGCAATCCTCCGACTTTGCGGCAGTCGGACAGGTCTGGGCACATACGGACCTCTGGAATGTACACGGCTACGCCATGTATGCCGAGGGTCTGAAACGCCGTGGCGATGAGGCACGTGCAAAGGAAGTCACGGAAGCCTTCTGGGATTACAGAGGACGCCTGCAAGCGATCGTAGACAGAGCCGTCCAGGAGCAGAAGGATAACGAAAGAATTATCCTGCCGGCGGACGCACGGTTTATTCCGGAAATCGAGGAGAAGGTTGCCAGTGGCCTGTTCTCAAGAAGATCCAATGACCTGAAGGTGCTGAATCTCGGCCTTTTAGGCGAAGAAAGCCCCATTGCCAAGAGAATCTTGAAAATGCATTTTGAAACCGATAACGGCTACGAGAACGGAATGTGCCTGACCTATGCGCCCTCCTTCCTGGCACCGAGAAAGGGACGGCGCTGGTACGGCACCTGGATGGATTCGGATGTACATTATTATTACCGCCGCAACGGCATGGACGAAAAAGCTAAGGAAATTTTGGACGCACAGCTCAAATATATGATGTCAAAAGAATATTATATGGGCGAACGCATTGACGACGTGGACGCCTGGTTCTTCCCCTGGAGCCCCAACTGCAGTGCCAATGCCAGAACCATCACCATGCTTTGCGACTGGTATATAGGGCCGGAAGAATTTACATTTTACGAAAAGGAGAATTCTGATGAATCAAAATGAACTTTATCCTTTGGGGGTAAGACGTGACAGCTCCTATTACACAAGAATTAATTGGGCAAGCACAACGGAGAGAGACCCGAGATTATGGGTACTGAACATCATTGATGATGATATCCTGCGTGATGGCGGTACATGGGGGGCTAACGATGAAAATAGTGCAAATGTGGTGCTGGACTTCTTTGGCGAAACGCAAAAGGTATCTAAAATTAAGATATACAAAAATGTAGGAATTGCAATAAGCGTTCTCGAAGAGCTTGCACGCGAAATCAACATTTATTCCTGCAAGGATGATACACCTGCCCAAAAGCTCCGGACCGCGGAAGATGATATTGACTCTGTAGACTGGGTTTTGCAGGGGACGATGAAAATCGTGAAAGAGGAAGGCTGGCAGGAAATTGTGTTTGAGGAGCCCTTTGACGCAAAGTTTATCCGCATAGAAACGAAGGACAATTTCTGCAAAAGAGATGAAAGCTTTATCCCTTGGATTGAATTCAGCGAAGTCAAAATATATGGCTAAGTAAAAAAGGAGAAAGGCATGAAACATATAAGTAGCTTTAGCGATAAAAAATTGATCAACCGTGATACGTATCTGTCTTTTGCAAATACAAACGAAGAACATATAGTGCTGCCGATAAAAGGGATCGTTGTAGAGTTTCCGGGGCTTGGCGGAAGCTCGTGTCTCGGCGGCAGTATTGACATGAAAAGCTATTCTGCGGAGCATACAATCGATTATGGACGAAACGGAATTATCATCGCATACGTTTTTCCCGGACCGTGGAGCTGGGGGAACAGGGGAGCGGTACGGATAGCAGATGCCGTGGTGGATGCTCTTTTTGAAAAGTACGATCTTAACGCCGATACCTCCGTTGCAGTTTGCGGAGGGAGCATGGGCGGCCTTGGTGCAATGATGTATGCTATACATAGTAGATACGAGGTCTCCATTGTTGCGGCGGCTTGTCCCTGCACGGATGCACTTGACAGAATGTGGGCACACCCTGAGTTCCCGAGAACATATATCAGTGCTGTGGCAACCTATGATGCACCACTTGAGGACGGTTTGAAAGAAATTTCACCCATCTATCGTATTTCGGATATGCCAAAAACAAAATATTTTATTTGCAGTGATGAAGAGGATGAGGTATTCCCTGAAGAGCAATGTGACGTTTTTGTTGAAAAATTAAAGGAAGCCGGACACCAAGTGGAATATTACAAGCAACCGGGAAAACGGCACGGTGAGTTTTATCCGGAGATCCGACAAAAATTATACGATGCGATTAAAAACGCAATTATATAAATAATTGCAAAGGATAAAGTGAATTTGCCATCGTTTTTCACCCTTTTATAAAATGGACTTATGCTATACTGAATAAATTGGAAAGGAAACCTTAAAAAACGGGAGAAATATTATGAAAAAGCCAACACATTTTTCCAGTCCGGAAACCCCGTGGGGTAAGCCCCACACCACACAACTGTATCTGCATCCGCCCTTTGCGGAAAATATTGTAACGCTCCGGCCCAATACAACGATTTTGCTGGGCGAAATTGGGGGCGGTGCCTACCCGCAGCACCAGACGACGGGTCGGCACGACGAAAGCGATCTGCCCTCCTCCGCCATG
>SVJY01000011.1 GCA_015068765.1 Oscillospiraceae bacterium | reverse complement strand
TGCGTTTCTCTGCCCATTCCTCTAAATCTTTTCTGTCAAACTCTAACGGGTCAATGTTATATTTCGCATAAACAGGATTACTAGTGATGCGTGCCTGTTTGTCCGCATAGGTTTTAAAATCAGATATAGCCTTCTTTTCTTGCTCGTTTTTCGGCGTGTAATTATCGATATTATTCTTAATAATTGCAGCATATGCGTCATAGCTTATTTTACCAAAATCTGTACCATCCTGTGCTTTTAACGGAATGTTTGAAGCTTGTCTGAAGGTTGCGGATTTGTAAGACTGTCTTTCGGTTGCAGCGGAACGCTCGGCAGCCCTTTTTTGCAAAAAGCTACTCGCCCTTCCGCTTGACATCTCAGTTTCAGCCCCTCCGCTTTTCACGGAGGAGCTTTTTTTTGCTTCTTCTTTTCGCTTAATGATTTTATCACGTTCTTCAACCTTGCGTTTTAAGTAATTGCTTGCCATAACGAGACGCCCCCTTATGCTTTTCTATAACTGATTTTTTTGTTTTGGTTGTCTACAATTTCTTTAACTGTTCCTTTTTCTACCATGTTATATAACTCTTTGTAAGTCAAACGTCCATAGCCAGCAACAGCCACCCAGTCTTCAGCGTGCCCGTTAGTAATCGTATAATCAAACATATCATCAGTGCCCGGATATCTTCTTGGCCCGTCGCCGGACGATGCACCCGTTTTCCCAAGCTCCGCACGTCTTGCTGCAACACGCTGTTCGACATCTGCCTTATTCATTCCGGCTTGCACAATAAGCTCATCCCTCGGCATATCGCCAGAATCAATGATTGCCCATAATGTTTCTTTCGCTGATTTTCTTTCATCCTGACCACGGTTATAGGATGTTTCATCATCATAGCGGCTGTCGTTTATTTGGTCTCTTCCGAGTTGATAGTTCCATTCTTTATTCGCCCAGATGTCATCGCGGATAAAGTTTCGGTTGTCGATCATAGCGTTATAGTCAAACTGAGTCTTCCATTTTCCATCCTGCACGGCATCCCGATATAAACCATAAGCAAAGTTTTTATCACTGTACCAATCGTTTATGGTATCTCTATACCGGTTATACTGCGATTCATCCATGTTTTGCAGAATGCCTAAATCCTGTACCATGCCCTCTTTGTCGTTCAGGTACATTTGATAAGCAAGCTGATAAAGCTCCGGAATCTTATCGTTTAGCTGTGAATTGTAATAATTGTTCGCTTGCTGTGCCGCCGTAATTGCGTAAGTGTTCATACCACCCGCACCCGCCGCTGCTTCTGCAAGGGTGTCTCTCATAGCCCTGTCGCCCTCTCGTCGATACATCTGTGCGTACTGCTGATATAAAGGGTCACTCGCGGCATCATAGGAGAAGTCATCACGGTTTAGTATCTGATTCAGCAAGTCGTCAATTCTGGGGTCTCGTTTCGGTGCAGTTGGTTTCGGGTTGGTCGTATCATAATCCCCCCACGCTTCAGGCTGGTTGCTTTTTGGCATATTATCCAGTATGTACTGCATCATCATCTGTTGTGTTTCGTCATTTGCATACTGCTGCAAGCCTTCCGTCCCCATTGCTTTGCCATATCTGGTGTTATAAGTCTCTGAAACATCTTGCCAGCTCGCACCGTTCGCCATTTGGTTTCTGCCGACTGTGCCCCAATCTATGCCATGGGCATACCCCCCGTATTTGGTGGTTTGGTCATAATTCGCACCCGTTGCTATGATTTTCTGATTCCGGAACTGTTCAGCCTTTGCCGCCGTTACATAGTCACCGTTTTTAACCGCCTCGTTTATGATTGCCTGATAATCGGTATTCGCATCCCATGTGCTCCCTAAGTTTGGTTTGGTGTACTGCGAGTATCCTGTCGATTTATTTGGCGAGCCACCGGAAGCCCCATTATAGGAGCTGCCGCCAGTTGCCTGCGAGGGTGCAGACGGTTTATATGCGTTATCAAACTTTTCTCCCTTGCTGGTTGTTACCGATACAGAGCCGTCTGCCTTTTTCTCCCACGTTGAGCCGTCAGTAGTGTTTGTCCATTTCTCCCCGGCTTTCATTTCATTTGCTTTTTTCTTTCCGGCTTCCGAGCCAATTTTATATGCCATTTATTCATCCTCCTTTACCATTCCCCACCGTCTATCGTGAGGTTTGCATGTTCCGTTACGATTAACTCCCCCGAGCTGTTTAAATATAGTGCCTGCTTACCGTCTTTCCCCTTAACAGCAAACTCAAACTTTCCCTGCGGATTTTTTCCTACTGTGAAGCTTTCTCCGTTCGGTCCCGTTATATAGATAAAGGAGCCGAGGCTTGTGCTTCCTGTAGAGTCTGTTATTGTGGTTTTGTCTATGTCGATTTCGTTTATATTACGGCTGTCAAGGTTTAAAAGGGTGTATTCAAGCTGTTCCTGGAGATACTTTATATGATTTGCCATTTTCTTCAGTGCATCTTGCGGATTGCTTGCATCAATACGCTGTAAGGATTGCGTAAATATCACTAAATATCACTCCCCACTGTAAATTCTCTTATAAATGCCTTTACAGTGCATTTACCCTTGCCACGCAGCCGTATGTCTATACTGTCGCACCTTGTAGGCATTATCGGTATGCTAACCGTCTTTGCCTTTTCGTTATGCGTGGTGTAGACTTGCCGCCATTGTGTGTCGCTGTCTGTCTTTACATCCACGGCAATCCACGCCCCGGCAGATAAGTCCATACGCAAATGGAATTTAGAATATCCTTTGCGTTCATTTATCGTCTCGTGCATTGTACAGAAGGTTGCACCCCACTGTATATCGCTACGGTCTGCCGTTTTGTCGATGTAATACAGGCCTCCTTCTTCAGAAAGAAAGTATACTTTTCCGTCATAGAATGTCATATCGACTGCGTGGGTATCATCCTCACGAAGCCATATATTTTTTGCAACGTCATAGGTAAACATATTCCATATGTCGCCTTGTTTCATGGATAGGTAGTATTTCTCCCCGTCACAAGCGGCCACCGCCTCCGAATATCGCTTGTTGCCAAACTTCTCACTGATCAGCTCCGGTACGCCGCCTGTATAAGCATACACACCGCCCACGCCTTTGTATAAAAGCTGTTCATTGACGATCTGCATACTTCTTTCGCTTCCACTTTGTACCCCGTACACATTGGATGTCGCAAGCTGAAAGTTACTCGGCTTTGTGCCGTACAGCTTATGCAATGTGTTTTCTTTGAAAAAACAAATGTGAGAGGAATAAGGGATACAGCCGGTAAATTCCCCCTCGCTGCCAACTTCGATAGCGTAACTATCGCTTGAAAGTCCATCAAACACCTTGAAATTAAAAGGGTCGGAAAACTTACTTGAATATATTGTGTTTCCGTGTGTTCCCCATAACCGGTAATTGCTCTCACAAATGAAGTCGAGGTCCGGGACACTCCTTTTAAAGGATATAAATTCCGTATTTTCTTTTGCTTCGGTAAATGTGTTCTCGTCAAAGGTAATCTCATTGTCAGCCATGCCCCTTATGATAATCTCTTCTTCTTTGTTGTTTTCGGCAGTTGTACATCCTGTAATGGTTATGGCATCGCCTTTTTTGAAAGGAAAATTCAGTTGGTCACCAGTCCAAGTAATCGAAGATGTTTTAAATGTTAGATTCCTGGCACTATAGGTTTTTTCCATATCTCCAAATTCTCCGTCTGGGTCACCGTCCGGGTCATCCTCTGTCGGTTTTGTCGGCACTTTGTAATACTTTTTGTCGGGGAAGATAACAATATAGTTGCCGATTGTTGCCGTCTGTTTCTTGCCTTCTTTAACGGTACCCACCTTTGTGTCGCCGTAATATACATCCGTTCCGTCTATGACAAGCAGCTGCCCTTTTGAATGCAGTGTTGAAGGATCATCATATCCCTTCACCTTTATTCTTGCGGCTCTCTGTGTGATACAGGGGTATTGGTCTGTAGAAAGGTTGTGCGTTTCCGCAAATTCACCGTCCTGCGTTCCTTCTCCATAGTTCAAACCTCTGAATACCACGCTGTATTTTTTAGATGTGTTCTGTACTTCCGAAAGATAAGGTAACAAACTGCTCACCCCCTTGCTCTATGCTCTCTGATATATGCCTTCTTATACTCACTGTATAGCGAATCAAACATCATTACGGAGTTGTTGTAGTTGCCGTACTCTCTGTTGTGGTAGTCGATTTGTGCCTCAAGGTACATCGGATATACATCCTCAAACGGAGCAGGAATTAAAAGCTCTTTATCCATGTCCTCCGGGTAAGAATACCGCTTAATATCATCCGTTTGCATGACTAAACGCTGTGCCATGCCGTCAAGCTCGCCTATCCACCTTAGCTTGTCCTCTTCGCCGTACGAATTAGGTTTCAGCCTGTCCACAATCTCTATTGCTTTATTTGGTGTCACTTTTACTCCCCCTTATACCTTCTTTTCTCGCAAAAACTGCACCGTCTTCCTCGCCAGCCAGTATACATTTACATCCTCGTTCAGCTTGCGAAGCCAAAGCTCCGCGTCCGTCAGTATCTTCCGATGCGAAAGCTCCCAGACGATATCGTTTATGTTCGTCAGCTCCTGCACCTTCGGATGGTTTACCCGGTCAAGAAATTTGTACCATCCGTTCCAGTTGTCCTTCGAGAGCTCTGCCGGGCACATTTTCCGGGATGCGTCATAGTGCCGCACTACCTCCGTGATGCCCGTCTGCGCCTTCAGTACCTGCACAAGCGTCACGGCATTCTCCAGTGCCTTTTCAAAATCTCCGTCCGCATTGACGCAGATTTCTATGCCGATGGAATTGGAGTTTGTAATGCCGTACTTTCCTTTACCGTCGCCGCAGTGCCAGGTGTAATATTTGTTGTAATCATTAACCTGTAAAGCCCCGGCATCATCCACTACAAAGTCCGCACTTTGCCCGGCGTCCGGGCCGTTCCAGTGCTCAAAATGTGCCTCGGCATTTGCCCCTCTTCTCGGGTTGCCCGTGGTATGGATTACAATGTACCTCGGCCTTTCCGTCCGCATTGTTTTGTTGTATGCAATCTGCACCTTGCCATCATACCTTTCTTTTTAATATTTTTTTGTTTTTTTATTGTATTTCCCCCCGAAATGTTATATACTATGTAACAGGAGGTATGCGATATGGAATATATTGTAAACTTAAATTGGGACAGCGATGCCGATGTTTGGATTGCCACCAGTGAAGATATTCCCGGTCTTGTGCTGGAATCCGGTTCCTTCGATGCGCTTTTAGAGCGTGTCCGTTTCGCCGTGCCCGAGCTTCTTTCTTTAAACACACGGACCGCCTCGCCTTTAAGCCTTGTGTTTCAATCCAGGCGCTGTGAAAGGCTTGCCCTCTGATGGCAGAATTTGAAAAGAAGGTCCGGGAAATCTTAAAGCAATTCGGCTGCACCTTTGTGCGCCGCGGCAAAGGCGACCATGACATCTGGTACAGCCCACATACTGACCGCCATATCACGGTGGATACAAAAATCAAATCCCGCCATACCGCCAATGCCATTATGAAACAAAGCGGTATAAGCTATAAATTTTGATACCTACAGCCCCATCGGGGCTGTTTTTGTTTCTACCGCCACTTAGAAATTTTCCTGATCTGTGGGGTTATTCACCACACCGAAGGCGATAAGCACGGCGAGAAGAAGCTCCACAAACTCGTCAAACTTGGGTATCTCCCAGCCGACCCAGTTTTTCATAACAAAAGTAAACAGCGCTGCCACCGCCAGCCACAATACCGGGCTTGCAAGTCTTTCTTTCATAACTATCCCTCCTTCTAAGACACGATCTCCCACGTCTGTATTTCTTTATATATCTTATCAATAAATGAGTTTCCCCTTAACGCTTTGTATGCTTCGTAGCAATACACAAAGTTTTCATATTCGTATTGCCGAATCGTTTCTGCATCTCGGTGCTTGTAATAGGTTCTCAGCATCTCACTTCTCAGCTGGCATTTTTGGCCGTTTGCGATCTTCAACGTCCATATGATGATCGGGACTACCACGCCAAGGAGTATGCCGATTTCCGTAAGCAGTGTCGCAGCTGTCGTTAAATCCAATTCAAACCACCGCCTTTACTGTTTTGTGGCAAGCGCATCGTCAAGCTTCTTGCAAAGATTAACCAGTATCTGTGCCATTTCCGCCCTCGTGAGGGGCTTCTCCGGGTCGAAGGTCTCTTCCCCCGTGCCTTGCATCAAACCGTTGAACACCGTCTCTTTCACGGCATCGTGATACCATTTGTCTTTTGGTACATCTGTAAATTTCATTTCAAACACCTCGTCAGTCAAAATATATACATAATTGATAGCATCATAGGGCACTTTCTTTCTTCCGTTTTCACCCCAATTTTTGCCCCAGCTGTTCTGGATAATAAACCCGTCTTTTTCGTAGCCTATGATAATGATCGCATGACTGCCGCCGAAGTATGTATCGGAAACGGCAAGTAATGGATATCGGGCTTGATAGATTGCCTGCTTTACTTTTTTTACATTGCCTTGCGGCGAAGGAATGGAAGTATACCCTTTGATTCTGTACTTTTCGGCAATCTCAGCCAAACCGGTCTTGTCTTTAACCAGCGCTTTCATTTCAGGCATTTCTTTTAGCTCGTCAAAAACAATTGTCGGAACGCTGCCCGTTTTCCGGAAATGCTTTAATGCCCTCGAGGGGTACATTCCTACGATGTTTTCGCCATCGTCACGATTATAGCCGTAGAAGAATCCGGCAGAAAAGGTTTTGTCTGTGCCGAACTCGATACGATTCAGCACTTCCATAATCTCTACACACGCAAAGGCTACGCATGCTCCGATATAACCTTGATTTCTTATTTTCGGTAATCTGTCCTCCGGCAAAATATACGAATCAGGAAGGTTTATTTTCGGTGCTCCGTAAACAATCTCATATTCATAATTTCGCAGAGACGGGATTTCTTTTAAGCATCCAAATTCCATATTCAACCTCTTTACTTCACAACTATAAAATTGGTTCCATTGTTGTAGAGGAGTACCGGCTTTCCCGAGAACAACGTTGGATCTGTCAGATTGCCGCTGCTGTCATATTCTTTTACACGCAAACTGCCGAAACCTCCATCTACGCTGATTGATGCCGGCTTTGCCACGCCTGCGGCATTTGTCGGTATGAAGATGAAACTCGCCCCCTCTTCCAGAATCCAGGCATCCTTTTCACCACCCCACAGTTCGAACATGTCCCATCCGTTCACATCATAACTGGATATTTTTTTATAGGCAATGCAGGCCGGTTGGTTCTTTAGCTTTTCTGCAACGATAGCTTCAATTGCTTCAGATGCACCATTCAGTATGTTTGGGTAAAGCTCTGTAAATGTCCAGTAAACTTCACCCATGTGTATATCTGCCACTTTACAAGTCAGCATCCAGATGGATGGAGCAGAGATTTCAACTTTTTGAAAATTATTTAATATGTTTGTTATGTTGCCGCTTGTGAGAAAACGCCCATCTACGGTGATTGCCTCTGGAATCTGCACAAAAAGGGTAAGACCCGGATATATCTCGCGCCTTTCAAAAAAGTCCTCATACCCGGAAGGCGGTACAAGTTCAGCTAAAGCACTACCCTTTTGAAGGGTAAATACTTTATTGCATATTCCTTCTTCCTTTATATCTTGTGCTGTGTATAATTTAAATTCTTCTACCACAGAAACCTTTAAACCGATCATTGTTGAATAGGCACTGCCGCTATTTGTGATTGTAAAAATAATTGTATCTCCGGCCTTCACCGTCAATTCAAAAGATAGAGTTCCATTCGCAGCAGCCGGCTCGGAAGTCACCGTTTCTCCGTTAACAGTCACAGAGAACACCATTGCGTCTCCTCCGTCCCATACCTGCACATTCCCGGTAAGAGAAAGGTCCGCTTTTGCCGTTACGGATATGAAACGGTCTCCCGGCGTTAAATCGCTGTACGCAAAATAGCTAGGATCTCCATAGTTTTCCCATTGGTCATCATTTACTGTAAAATATTTTTCTCTGTCTTCAATGCCAACGTTAACTTCCTTCGGCTCGTCGTAATCCTGCCTTAGTGTTGTATCGCCTTTGTCTACATAGCCCTTCTTTGCATAATCCTTCAGCTCCACCGTCCCGGTTTCATCGTTATAGTTTAGCTTTTCCAGTACCGACTTTGCTGCGTTCTCTGCCGCCGCTTTTGCTTCGTCCTCGCTTTTCTTTGCATTTTCAGCAGAAGCCGCCGCCGCTTCTTTCGATGCCGCTGCATTTTCCTCGCTCGCCGATGCATCGGCTGCGGAATCAGATGCACTGGCCGCACTTCGCACAATTTCCGCACAGTCCGCCGAAAGCACAGTCTGCACGCTCCCGTCCGTCATCGTGAAAAGGAAATAGTCCCCCTCCTGCACAATGCTTTTAACCCCGACGCCCCGAAGTGCAATTACGTCCTCAAATACGCCGTCTGCATTTTTAATCTTTAAAATACTCATACGGTCCCTCCTATAGTGGCAGTTTCACGCCGATTATTTTGTTAAAGGTTAGAGCGTCTGTTCTTGGATCGCCGTTGTTTATATCGCAGGTTTCGTGCCACCCCGAAATACGGCAACCGTTTGCGGATGGGCCGAAGTAAACGCGATAAGTGTCTATTATACCGGATGAAGCCTCGACAACATATGCTTCGGCGTTATAGTCCACACCTGCCAACGGTCTATTTTTATTTGTGATGTACCTTATACAATCATCGTTTTCGCCTACTTGAAGGATGAAATAATGGCAGCTGAAAATTTCGCTTATCGGTGTAGCGGTTGTGATTTCTATATACGTCGGCGTTTCGCTGCTCTTTGCATACCCCGAAAGGTCAACGCTTACGCCCTCATCCGTGTATTCCAGTATGTCCAGTATCTTCTGCACGTCCGAAAGCTCTGTCATTTCCGTTGTGTCGATCCACACGTTCTTCTCCTGGTCTGTAGGTGCTTCCGTGCCGATGTGCACGCCACTGTCGCCTGTGTTGCCTTTTCCGCCCGTATCACCTTTTGGGCCCGCATCTCCCTTGTCACCTTTAACCATACCGGCTTTATGCACACTACCATCCGTAAAAGAGACATACAACTCCCCTCCATGCACATAAGCACGGCTTACGCCAACACCCTTTTTCCCTTCCGGTATTCCAAAATGAAGCTTAAAAGCCCCATCCTCCTCCGTCTTATTCACCACAAACGCTTCCTCGCCCGAGAAGACTGTTTCTGCCGATACGCTCATATTTTTTATCGCTTTTGTGGCCTCTGCCGCATCGACTATCTTATCAAGAACGTCCTCCACCTGTGTCTGCATCTGCTGAATCTCCGTAGGTGTAGGCGGAATGGGCTCTAATATATCCGGCGAATCTTTTACTTCCAGCTTCCCGGTTACGGAGGCCTGTATTTTATCATCCGCTGCACCCTTTATTGTGAATGTAAGCATCCCTGCCCTTGCCATAGCCTCTGCCGGGATAGGAACAAGGTACATCCCTATGCTTTCCATAAGGTTTTCCGTAAGCATAATTCTTACTGCATTTTCGCCGTAAGCATCCCAAAATACGATGTCCTTTGCATATCCGTCCCAGCCTTCATCAAAGGAGATGCGAAGTTTGGTAACATTCGCTTCCCCTCTGGTACCGGCGTTCTTACTATCCTTTGTCAAATGGTTTCCGAACACTTTCACTTCTATAATTCTGTCCATTTACTATCTCCTTTCTTACTCGCTCGGTGTTAAAGCATCCAAGCGGGTACTGATCCCGGCCACCTGCCCGTCGATGTACCCACGCAGGGAAATAACTTCATCTTCAAGGGCCCTTATCCTTATTTCCCAAAAGGCATCACCAACCTTCTCATTTCCCGTAGGTGTGCCGACATATAAAGCTTTTTCCGTTCTGCTGTACGCAGGTTCTTTGTCCGCAAGCGATGGGACAGCACCACCGCCACCCTTTAGCTTAATTGTATCTGCCATATTCAGCCCCCTTTATACGAAAAGGGGACAACTCCTTAAAGCTGTCCCCATGCCGTGTCATAGAGTTTTTTTCGTGTCTCACGGAGTATTTAGTTAAAACTCGCTTTTTGAAAACTCACTCGACTTTTTCTCAATCAGCTTACTTGTTTCATAATCCTGCAAATCGGAGTTTTCAAGCACTTCTGCAAACTTACGTTTGATTTGTACCTTTTCTCCACGCTTGATTACGCAGTTTTCGCCGTTTACTGCAACAAATACATCGTCCTTGTACTTGTTGTTATCCTTAAACAGCTTCACTTCTACAAGCTCATTGTAAAATGCTTCCTCTTTCTCATCAGCCTTTTTCTGCTCCTCTGTCAGCACACCGCCAGCAGAAGCCTTTGCATCGGCTACAATCTTTGCGGCTTCTGCTTTGGCATTTGCAAGCATTTCCTCTACCTGCTTTGTAACATCTGCAAGGGTAATGGGCTCTGTTTTGGTCATCTCTTTTGCCATCATGTTTCCTCCTTTCATACTCCGCTAAACCGAAGATTAATTATTTGCAGTGGGATTGAATGTAGATGCAGATTCAATACGAACCATGTAGTTTTCTACAAGTCTCTCTGCAACTTTTGTTGCCTTCCAACCTGCGGTTGCTCTCTGGTTGAGAGGATCGCCAGTACCAGCACTACCGAGCTGTTTGACAATATGTTCAAGACCGCCGCCAGAAATTTCAGTTACGCCGTAAGCATTATCGCCTAAGATAAGCGTAGAATATACGGCTCTGCTTTCGCTGCCAGCCCCTGCCCAAATCTTCGCCTCCGTTGTTTCAACGAAACGAACGCCAAAGATTTTACCGATTTCCCCTTCGTAAATGTCAGAGGGATCAGAATATGTCTTAACGTCCTTCCACGCCGGGTCATTTGTAAGGTCGTAGGAAATATCCGGATGAATAATACCCACCCAAGAGCCGCTGATCTGCTCTGCGTTCTGGTTTTTAAGAAGCCGTACAGCTTTCTTAATATCGTCAACCGTGAGTAGGCAAGTAGCATCCAGTGCTGTTCTTGCAGACTTGCCGCCGGAGAAGATAACGTTTGTACCGCCATTTAATACTTCGCGGGTGATCGTGTCAAGCGTTGCACCCGCCTGTGCACCGAGAAGCTTTGTAGCCTGTACAAGGTTATTATCAATGGCAGTAAGCATGAGCACATCAGAAAGTGTGATGTAACCACCGTACTGTGCAACGGTTGCCTCAACGGTTGACATGTTCAGGCTCTGTCCGTCAGGCGTTACGCCTTCTGTGATAGGTGTAGTCAGCTTGGGAAGCGGACTGTACTTTCTGAACTCGATTGTCTTGCCGCCATTCTTAGGAATGGGATGCTTCTGCCCGAACTGGTCGTGAACAAGCTTCGGGATGGCGTTATCAATAAGATAATCGCTGTAATAGGTTTTCATTTCGTCCGTCAAACCAGACGAAGTGGTTAGGTTTGTGTTAAGCTCAGCAAAAAGCTGAAGATTGTACATAAAATGTTTCATTGTGTTTATTCTCCCTTCAAAATTCGGGGAGATTTAGATTAAAATACTATTTTCTCTCCCCGTTGTACTCTTCGTGCGATCTCTGCCCGTTCTGCGCGGGTTAGAGACGACACATCATTCCTAACGATTGCGGCGGATTGCGAAGATGTACCGTTTTCGGAAGGCCTGGAAGCCTTTTGCTTGATTCTTGCCTGTGCCTGTGCATCCGCTGTCTGAGCGGCTACCCTTGCGGCATTCTGCGTGATTTCATCCAGATGAAGTGTTCTGTAGGCATGTTCAACACCAACCCCGCTTTTCAAAAGCTTCAGAAATTCAGGATTCTGTGCTTCTCTCGCAAAGTTGAAGGACGGATAAAGCTCCTTTACCTTATCCGCTTCCCTGTACCACGTGTTAATCTGCTCTTCAGCCTGCTTTTGTCCGATTTCTCTCCGACGCATTGCCATGAGCTCTTCGTTTTCACGTTTCAGCTTCTCCATGGCGTGGTACTGTTCTACCGTCATACCCTTTTCTTCGGCTACTCGCTCCCAATACTCGGTATCTTCTGTAAGGGCACGGTCAAGCTGTGCCACATCATTTACGCCATATCGTGCCATAAGCTTATCAAGGATGGGCTTCTGTGCGGCCAAGTCTGCTTCCATACCCTTTACTTGCTTGAAGCGTCTGTCAAACACCTGTTGGAATCTTTCCTGATCCAAGTCCTTATACTCGCCATTTATAAGGTCGTTATAGGCTTTTCTTCGTGCTTCAAGCGTGTCAGATGTAATCGATACATCCGTTTTGCTCGCACCCGTGAGCTGTCCCTCGGTGGCAGGGGTCGTAGCTTCGGTAGCGGTTGTTCCTTCCTGCTTGCCGAATACCACATTATCAAATTCACCCGATTTTGAACGGCGGTTGCTTCCGCTCGGTTTCGATTCAACCTTTGGTGCGTTCTCCGTAGCTGTTGCACCGGAGCCTTCTGCTCCCGCTGCTCCGCCGTCATTAAACAGCTGCAAGTCTACTTTGAACATTCTTTTTAATACTTCAGGCATTTTATATGCCCCCTTTCTCATGGTCTTTCCCAAGCGTCAATCGGCAAGTCCGATAATATCTATTTGAACATGGCCCGGATATCTGTTTGCTATTTGTTCCAGACCAATAGCTGTCATATAAAAGACTGCGGAGATGTCCTCTTCACCGTTGCAGGAGATGATAACCTCTCCGGCCTCGTTATCAACGCTTATACGGCTTACTTTGTCATAATTTTCCTCACACCATCCCATAAGTGCTTGCACCAATGCCGATACCCCGGCACAAACTATATCCTTGCCGTATTCGGCAAAATTAGCGTGTCCTGACACCGCCAATGTATGTGTATCATTTTTAACTGTATATGCAGCCTTAACCATTATTCATATCAGGGCTGGCTCTCTTCGCCAACCTCTCCCCATACCCTGTCATTGTCTCAGTCTGTGCCTCCTTCTGTGCCTGCCCCATACCGCCGCCTTGTACGTTTGGAGCCGGCACTGCCATTCCGTTTGGAGTTGCAATACCCATAGCGCTTTTTAATAGCGAAAGCTCCTGCATAAGCTGGTTCACCGTATTCACAAGGGTTTGTCCCTGCTGTACCTTTTCTTTCACCGCTTCAATGCCGTCAAAGTCCATAAGCTCTAAGGCTGTCATGGATTGTTCTGCAAGCTGAGGATTAAAAAATCCCATGTTGTACATTTCCTTTGCAAGCTCATTCTGTGCCATCTTTGAGTACGGTGACCGCTTCTGCGGTTTTACCACGATGTCATATACAGGCTTGCGGAATAGCTCGACATATCCTTCTTCAAGCTCCTGCCCTGCGTATGCCGGAGGAATGGGCTGTCCCTGCATCATTTTATTGCTGAAGTCTACAAACTCGTATTTGCCCGTCTCTCCCGTGACCCTAAATGACCTTGTTTCATCATAGAACTGCCGCATAAGCTCTATTGCAAGGTAGCATTCTCTTGTGTATGACCGATACGATGCGGAAATTAAATCACGGCTTAGCTTGTTACCGGCTTCCTGGAGTGCCGCAATAGCCGCTGCGGCTGTTACCCCACCGCTTGTTGATCCTTGCGAAACGTCTCTGTTCCCGGATGTCTCTTTAAGCTCGTCAATCTTCATCTGAAGGATGTTGAGTGCCGCACCGCTTACTTGCTGTATGTCGATCTGTCTTAGGCGTTCCTCGTCAATGTCACCCTCTACCCAAACAATGTCATTCGTGTCATCCTTAAACTCTTCCACGTTGATGCCTACATTCTTCTTGGCGAAAAATCTCGGCTTTGTTGCCTTGATGGTGTTTTCCAGAATGACTTGCTGCAGCTTGTCAATGTACATCTGCGGCGATTTCATAATGGCTATGTATCCAAAGCCTATGGGCGTTCCCTCTTCGGGGAAGAGCACGTCAAACTCAACGGGATATAGGCCGTGATTATAAAACCCGTCCTCAGCATATTCAGGATTGTTTTCGGATGCAAACAACACCTCATTGCCTACGAACTTACAGAAGTGAAGCACGGTCTTACCGGCCGTGTTACGCTTTTTGTAATACCAGTCAACTACGACCGACTTGTTTGTCACATCCACGGCATCGTCGTACACATACTCTTTAACGTCTATGACCTTGCCGCCAACCTTGCCTCGAAGCTGTGGGTATTCCAATTCAAGTAAGTCGTTGTCCTTGAGCGATACTATGAAAAGGTTTCGGCTTGCCTGAAGATTTGTAATGCCAGGCTCCCAGAAGATATTGAGCATATCAATGCACTGTGTATCAATATCCCCGAGCCCTTCCTCCAGCTCCGTGTTCCAGAATACCCCTTTTGCCACTACACCGTGTTTCAGCTTGTACCATGCCGCATCGGAATAGGTTTCCTCGTAATTGTTACGCTCGTATATAACAGGAAGGATAGAGGACAGCACCTTTGCCGATTCTGCATCTCCGCGCTCTCTCGGCAATACGTTAGGCTCCGGGTAGTTATCCATGATGTCAGCATGCTTTGCCGCTATGGAGTTAAACATCCAAGCCGACGTCGGCTCCGGCCTGTCTGTTTTTTTGTTTTTATCTCCCTTGTTGATTACATCCCAATGACGGAGCTTCCACCATTGCTCTTCCTCGACAATTCTTTCTTCCAGCTTTCTCTTTCCGTCTTTATACCTCTTTAAGGTTTCTGCCGCCTTCTGGACAGCCTTTTTGTCTATCGTCTGCATCTGCTCTACAGAAACTACCGAGGATTGCTCGGCTGCTGTTTCAGGCTGTACCTTGCCCATAAGCTTTTGTGCCGCCGCTGAAAGATAGTCAAGTGGTGTCTTTCCTTTGGCATTCGGCTCTAAATTCACGTCATTGCTCACCCCTTTCTTAATACTTTCGATAAAATGCGTATCTATCAACTTCTATATCATCACTTGCAAGCGGATCATATACCGCAGGCGTTCTGTCCTTGACTTTGATGGGCTTCATTGGGTTTGCCATGCATAAATATCTCGTCTCGTCTGCAACATGGTCCTCAAGCTTTGTGTCTATGTCCTCAGGTCTATGATCGTCATACATCAGCGTAGGTATTGTCCGTATAAAAGCCTTGCAGTTAGAAAAAATGTACATCATCGGTATGCCGTTTTCGTCAAACTGCATTCTGTAATGCACCTGCATCCACCCGGCAAGTCTCTTGTGGTCTCCCTTGTCAAAGTACACGCCGTACTTCTCGCCCGTCTCCGCTATACTGATACCGTGCGACTTGTCCCATATAGCAGGATCAGCCACGCCTTGTATGCGCTTGTCCTTTAGCCACTCGTGTTCACTTTCAATTCGGGCAATCTCTTTGAATATTTCATCCGGAGACCACTTCACGCCTACATCGGCTTCATTCTTCACACAGCCGTAAAGCTCTAATATACGATATATCCTGCCGTCATAGTCTACCGCCCACCACGCACAGGAGAATGGCTTTGAATAGCCGAAGTCGAAGCTTCGCCATATTCGCCATTCCTTTGG
The DNA here is from genome assembly GCA_015068765.1 of Oscillospiraceae bacterium. Lineage (GTDB taxonomy): Bacteria > Bacillota > Clostridia > UMGS1883 > UMGS1540 > SIG447. The sequence goes on along the minus strand of SVJY01000011.1, from coordinate 31,758 downwards.
TGGTGTAAATGGAGGTATAACATGCGTATAGCATCTGTCCTCATAATGCGTGCTGTCATTACGGAACTCTTCAAATACTTGCCCCTCGTATACATCCCAACAGCCGTCCAGATGCGCCCTGCGTTTGTGCTCGGGCAAAGCCTTTAATCTGTCTATATATTCAGGGTTTGCCTCCATCAGCACCTTATTGTCATATACCGATGCTTGGATAAAAACATAATCGTCGGGGTTTTCGCCCTCTTTGTATTGCTTATCAATAAATATACGCTTGATATATTCATGTCCCACGCCACCGGGGTTTGTCGTGTAGTACGCCCTGGGTTTAAAGTCTGTCCGCGTAGTACGAAGCGCAGTACATATAAACTTTATCCACTCTTCGGGAAAGTGCGTTGCCTCCTCAAATATGATAAAGTCAAATTCCTGTCCCTGATATTGGGTTAAATCGCCGTCATTATCACAATATCCGAGCATAAGCCTCGACTTATTCGGAAAAAGGAAGCTTCTTTCATCCCCGTTGTATTTCGCATAGCCGTCAAGCTCCAAACGAAGCGGAATAATATGGTTGTTACGTAGTTCCGGCATCGTTCTGCGAAGCAGCACACCCTTTAAGCCTTCGTAATTCATGCAGAGCATCACGCCTTTTCTTCGTCCTGCCCAGCTTTTTCCACCGCCTCTTGAACCGCCGTAGCCTATGTGCGTAGCTTCTGCTTCAAAGAATTTAATCTGCTTAGGGTTCGGCACGTCCTCCCGAAGATGCTGAAAAATTAAAGCTTCTTTTACTTCGCCCACTTTGCAAGCTCACCTTCAAACTTAACAACCGTCGCCACGGTATTATTCACTTCACCGTCAAGCATGACCTGCTGCGCACTCTTTCCGTAATACATCTCCGCAAACCACTTCTCTATATCTGCCTTTACCTTCATAGGCGTATTCTTATCATCCGCTATGGCCCTGAGCCTTGCCGGTGATTGCATAGCATACTCTTTTAGTTCCGGAGGGAGCGGTGGCCGTCCTTTCGGATTCCCACTATGCCCCTTTGTAAACTGTCCTGTTTTTGTCCTGTTAGCAGGCATATCCGCACCACCTTTCTTCTTTCTATGTACACATTAACACAAAATCAAATCAAAATTACCCTTTTAAGTGGAATCCGCAAAAATTTTTATACATAGGAAAAAGGTAGTCAACCGATACTTCGAAGTATTCTGCAATAGCCACAAGTGCATGAAGTGTCGGCTCTGCTTCTCCTCGTTCATATCTTCTGAACGCATCAGAATGTAATCCGCATAGTTCAGATGCTACTCTTCTGCTGACTCTTCTTTTCTCCCTTAGCTGCTGTAACCTTTGCCGAAATACCACCGCATTTCCTCCTTGTTATTCGCCGAGCACTTCGTAATACAGCCCGTAGCCGTCACCTTCCGGCAAGGCTCTCGCTTCGTACTTCTCTAAAGCTTCCCGTACATCGGAGGGCGTAACCGCAAATCTATTGTCCTTTGTGCATCCAAGCTTCTTCAGAAGAATAGATATGTACGCACCATGTATCTTTGCAAGCTCCTCATATCCTTTCGCCTTTGCTCTTTCCGCTTCAAGCATCTGTTTTAACTTTTCTTTTTGTTTATCCATTTCTTACACCTCCTTATTCCTTCCCACATGCCGGACAAAGCCCACACGGCTTCCCGCCCATACTCGAAGGTGGATTGTACCGGCATAGGTCGCAAGGAGAAGCTGCGCACTTCTTCGCCGCCATAATTCTGTTTATAACTTTCCGTGCCCCTCGCATCTCGCCCGACACTTCACCTTTACGCCCCGAGAATAAGACGGTTTCGTTTATGTCCTCCAAAAGTGCTTTTCTGTCAATGTAGTCCATCTTTGCCCTCCATTTCTTTTACAAGGTTATCAATAGTACCGGGTTGCAGAACTTCCCATCCGCCATCAAAGAAAACCATTTGCTTCAACCTCTCCGCAAACTCTTTCCGGGCTTCGGATTCTACCTTTTTCGTGAGGCCACGAAAATGTTCTTGCAACCTCTCCATCTCTGCATTCTTATCGCAGAGCGCCTTCTGTAAGGTTTCCTGCCCCGCTATCAGTCCGTCAATCATTGCCTTTTGGCGGTTGATTAGGTCAAGAGCACCGCCACACAATACAAAATAGCAACCATAAGGTTCTTTTTCTTTCGGGCAACCAGCACAATCACGATTTACTCCGCAACACTCCAAAGCCTTCATAATCTCATTATCCGTAAATTTGTTCTCCACTTAATCACCGCCTTAATCATCGTGATATTTTATTGCTTGACCGCATTTACAACAATACGGCTCTATATAACTTACAGGAAAATCGTAACCACAGTTAGAACAAGAAGAACCTTGTGCCGTTCCTAATTCCCATAAATCCCTTGGGAATGGCTTTGTTGGTATTTGCTTATTTACTGCACATATAGCAATTTCTGCTATTAGTTTTCTTCTGCGGTATAGTGTATCGCTTTCTCCCTCTTTTGTTCCAAAACCACTATCTAAAACTGCAACAGCATCACTTTTCATACTTTCAAAATGTTTTAATGCTTGTTTTAATTCATCATCGGTATATTTCACTTCTCCCCACCTCTTTCTTTTGGTGTGCGTGTGTGTAATTTCTTATACATAGGGCAATTTTTGTCACATTCGCATTTTGAACACCAACCTATTTCTTCTGCATCATAAATGTTGTATGCTTCATCATAACTGCATATATTATCAGCCATTATGTATCTCTCCTTTCGTCCATTTTCGCACCACAATGGCAATATGGATAAAATCTTGTTACGCTCGGATTATCATATATATTTACAGAAACTTCTCTGCCACATTCGCTACAACAAAAGTAATGTTCTCCGTCTATTGTCGCTCTTTTATGTTTCCATTCTCCGTGCTTCACTTCCGCAACATCTGCGGTTGGTATGCTATCAATAATTCGATTCGCAATTACTGCGTGACTTACTCCACCAAAACCAATGTTGAATTCTGACTTTAACTTATCTGCATCAATATACCTTGCCATCACCCCTCACCGCCTTTCTCTTTGTAAAAATCACAACACACGACTTGAACACACATTGCATCGCTTTGACCAATTTTAATTTTTCTGCATCTCGACTCATCACCATCTAACAAATAATGGTTAATGCAATTCTCACAATAATCATTCAAAAACGGTATTTCGATAAACTCCATTATTCAACACCGCCTTTCTCGGATGGGTGTAGTCTTTTTCCACACCACGGGCAATATTGAATAGTGCCTATAGGAAAATCAATAAACCCATCTTTTGTTTTTACCGCTAAACTTCCATCTTTACCTAAAAATATCCAACAATTATTTGACGAATAAAAACCTTTTCCTATATTGCATCTTACGCAACCTTTTTCTTCTTTCATTTCCCCTCACCGCCTTTCTCTACTCGCAACACTGTTGTTCCGTAAAAATCATTTTCGTACTTGACTTTGCAATTCGCATATTTTGGGTGTTTTCTCAAAATCAATCCGATAGAAAAATCCTCGTCAAGCGGTTTTCCTGTTGTGTCGTTTTCATCTTGCAAAACAAATACAGAATAACCACCCATATTACAGCCACAATTTTTGTGTACCTCTGCAAGTGTCTTTCCGATAGGGTTATACAAGAACATTATTCAACACCGCCTTTCTCGGTTGGGGGGCCGGCATCAAGAATGCTTCTTGCCCCGTGTATGTTCCAATAATCAACAGTTTTTCGGCAATGTTCGGAATATTCATCGTTTGTTATAAACGGTTCATTTACAAGCATTATCCCGCCATCCTTGCCAATCATTTCAGTATTAAATTCAATTTCTTCTGCATCAAGAGCATAGAATTTGTCGGTATAAACCGATGTTTGTTTCTTTCCAACACGAACAGACTTTATCTTTGCTTCGATATACTTAAACTGTTCTTTCCCATCAACGGTTGCTCTGCGGATATATCCGATTTTGTCATTTGGTGTAATCATTTCCCCTCATCTTCCTTTCTCATTCAAAACAATCCAACGGGATACTAATTTCATATTCTCGTTCTTCATCTACTCCAACGAATACGCCCTCACTTGTCGGAATAGATACTTGACAACAATCAAGTTCTTCGCCTGTTGCATTGATAAATTCTTCTTCGCTAATTTCTACCACCTTGAAATATTTAGCCATTCTTCCCATCTTCCTTTCTCAAATCTCAATATGTATATCCGCTTCATCCTTCAAAGCCTGCTCCAAATCCGCAAGCTTCACATATCCCCGGCTTACGGAATCCGCCAGGCACTCTATAGCTTCGTACACCCGTTTCAGCCGCTTCACGCCATACCCTTCCGTATCTCTCATGACGTTCAGAAACAGCACCAAAGCATATCGCACAGCTGCATCTGCTGCCTCTTTCTTGATGCGGCGTATGTCGGATTCCCGGAGCTGTCTTACCGGATTTCTTTTCTTCACGTCGCCACTCCTTCCACTCTCGAAAGATCCACATGCCGAATGCTATTCACGTTCATGTCGTGCAGGATGGCAATATGTATCGGCTCCCCTGTCACTTCATCGAATGCCAGCATGTATGCATACGGATAGAGCTTCACGTCTCGGTATATTACGCACAGCTCCTCCGGCACGTTCTGCTTGATCCCGCCCACACCCTGCGGCAGAACGGAAACCTTTTGGCACATATCTAAATACAGTTTTCTGTCCATAATCATCTTCCTTTCGTGGTTGTTACCACTCTTTTTACTACCGGGAACAAACCGTGAACACAGGAAACGTTGAAAAAAACAGTGTTTTTACGTCCTCTGTTCCCACGTTCCCAATGTTCCCGCCGTTTTTCAACCTCTACACGCGTGAGGCGTATAAACATTTTCAAAAGTTATATATATTTCTCTATATAAAGATTGTTGTTTTTGCTGGGAACAACGGGAACACGGGAACACTATGCCGGCAAATCACTTGTGTCAAATTTAGGGAGCTCCCATTCCGCTATCATATCCTTTTTGATACAGACGCAATTTGTTGCAGAGCCTGTTATTCTCGCTTTTTTAGTGCTTCGCTCTTGGTCAGTATGAAGCATCCCCCTCCGCTTCGCCCATGCCAGAAACGCCGTAGAATTAAAGCCTTCATTTTGCATTTCCCGGTCAAAAACGGACTTGATGATATACACGCAGTCCTCCTCCGTCTTGCCCCAGACCTCGCCCTGATAATCGCCGAAGTCGTTGGTCTTGAATCGGTTGGGGTTGCGTGTCACAAGCTCAAAAATGAAGTTGTACGCGCGGATGTTGGCGTTTACATCGTCCTTCTTCGTCATAATCTCTGCCATGTCACCTACGGTCAGATTGTTGCCGTCCTGGAAAATCAGCTCCGTCGCAATATGGTCTGCCGCCAGAATTGCCGAAGCAGAAGCCGCCTGCTTGTCCGTGCTGTCAGAGGCAAGAAGTGCCCGGAAGTACTCCTTCTGTAAGGCACTAACCCGTTCAAACGCTCCGTCTGTCTGTAAATATGCTGCAAATTCACGCCCTGCAAATCCGTAATTTGCCTGAATGACGGCGCAGATTCCCACCAAATCCGAATATACCTTTTCCGCACATTCAAATTCGATAATACGGTTTACGGCACCGCCGCCGCTGTTGGCATTCGAGATGGGATGCTCCCCGTTTGTAATGATGCAGTTCTTCCATGTGTTCGTCCGTTGTAAGCCGCCCGTCTTTGCACCACGTGTTCTGCCCACGCCTTCCGTAAGCTGATAGATAAGCTTATCAAAATCCCGTATACCGGCACTGGACTGAATCTGCAATTCATCAATGCACATAGGAAGGTTATTCAGGAAGGAAGCTGTCATTTCCTGTCCCACCAAGGTGCTGTTAAAGGTGGTGATATATTCCCCCATCTTCGGGCAGCCCCATACACTTGTGGCAATCATAAGACCTACCGTTTTACCGGTTTCCGTACCGCCCCACGCATGCAGGAAGAACGGCAGCAGTCCGCAAGGCTGTAAGATTGCACTTGCAAAGGACGCCGCAAGGAATAATCTGCCGGGTCCTTTCTCTGCCCTAAGGCTTCGCATAGCTGAAAGCCAAGCTTCCCTGTCCCCTTCGCTTCTGACGGCATTAAAGATATGCCGAAAGTTCATTTCCCCGTCAAAGGCAAGGTCACTTACATATGGAGAAAAGCCGTGTTCCCCCACCCATCCGAGCCGTCCTACCGACTTTTGTTCGGGAATCGTTTCGTAGTTGAGCTGTTCCATTTCCAGAAGGTACGTGGAAAGTGCCTTTGCATTTTCGCTGTTGACCATAATGCCGCTTGCCGCAAGCTGGAGTATGCCGGAAGCAGATGCAAGAATTGACTTCTCCACGATAATCCACCGCCATGTTCTGCCCTTCTTGTAGGCGATTTTCAGCCGTTCTTCCCCCGTGTCAATATTGACAAGCCTTTGTACGGGCATAATGGGATGACGGCATATTACCTGTTCATATCCGTATTTATCCGATGTGGCAACGCCGTATTCGTCGCATATGTACTGCCCGGAAAAAAGCTCTATTTCCTGCCCTTCAAACTGGGTTGCATTTTCAAGTATAATACCGTTTTTCTTCTGCACGGTTTCGAGGAAGGCATTCCAAAGCCCGATGAAGCCCCGAACGCCAACCTTCGCCGCCTGCGCTTTCATCTTCTCGCGCATCTGGCCGAGCTTAAATTTATCGTCCTGAAACTGATATAAGAAAAGATACGGCGCGGAAGTTTCGTAAAAATCCTCTGCCGTATAATCCGGCATTTCAATGGTTTGTATTGCTTGGTCGTTCAAAATTTCACCTCCATTTCTGCTAAGTCCAAAATATAGTTCTGATACGCCAGCTTTTCAAGTGCTTCCACAAACAGCGGATGCCATGCTTCGTCCGGAGCTCCGGGGGCATACTCTCTTTTGTTCCTGTCAAGTCGCACCCACTCTGAAAGTGCAGCGTCGTATTGCTCCTGCCTCTTTAGCCGTTCTTCCTCTGCCTTTTTCAGTTCCTGCTTTCTCTCAAAGGCACGTCTTGCAACGTCAAGCCGCTTTCGCCTGTCCATCTTCTCGCCGATGGGCAGCCCTAAAGAGAAATCCTCGTTGATTTTCCCGATCGCCTCTCGAAAATCCACGGAAAAGAATTTCATTACAAACGTAATGACATCCCCGCTTTCCCCACAACCGAAGCAGTAAAACCCCCTGTCGCCGTCATACGCCTTAAAGCTGGCTGTTTTTTCGTTATGAAAGGGGCATCTTGCAAAACCGTGGCCGTTCACCGCAATTCCGTATGCCCCAAGTATTTGTCGCATTGTAAGCCGCTGTTTTATTGCATCCGCTATCATGCTATCAACACCCTAAAATTTCAAGTATTCGCTTTCCCGTATCTTCCTTCGGACAAAACTGCCACTGGACGCCGTACCTTTCGCCCATCGTCTCCATGGCTCTTTGCAGCTGCTCTGAAGAAACGGGAGGCTTTGGGGAAAGCTTTACGTTTAAAAGCTTCCCCTTTTCCTGTGCCGCCCGTACGTTCTCCCACTTCCGAAGCCGAGGGTTTACCCATGTATGTACTTCGTTTACGTCCCGGATATGCTCGTCTGCAATCAGAATTACAAGCTGTATTCCTGCTTCCTTTGCACGGATGCACTCCGTCTTAAAACGTACATTGTGCAGAATAATGTTGCCGTACACCTCCTGCAAATCCTTTTTCGTGTCAATGCATATATCCTGCTTGTCAAGCCGGGTGTAGTCCCCCACGTAAAGCTTGGATCGGACAACCTTTATTCCCTCCGCTTGAAAGTGCTTCAGTACATGGTCATGTTTTTTTGCTTGTTCCCTCGTATCCTGGACTAATGTCAACAAATGCATTCCTCCTTAAAACGGAAGATCGTCGTCCGTCTCATCCACTGCCGGAGCTGCTGCCGTTCCCACACCCTTCAGCTTCTTTAGAGGCGGCACCTTGAAATCTCCTTTTCGGATGTCATCCACGTTTTTCACATCCTTCACATAAAGGCGTGTCTTGATTGCTCCGTCATTGCCCGTGTATTCCTCTTCGCCCAGAACGAGCCCGATTTTCTTTCCGACAAGCTTCTGTTCATCCCAGTCCCATGTGTAGCCTTCGTTGCTTTCCTCCACGCAGTTCGTGAAATGCTTGAACATACCAAGTGCCTTTTCCTTATAGGAGCGTACAAGCTTGCCGCCCCAGTAGCCGAATTTCTTGTAAGCGTCTGCATGGTAGCCTGCAAGCTCTCCTTCCGTAAAATCGTATTCGATTTTCAGATAATCGCCCTTCCCTGTCTCCTCGCTGAAGGGTACGTCCTCCGCACGCATAATTTCGCAGACGTAGCCGCCCGGCGTGGGTCTTGCAAAATCTCCGTTTGTCGCCTGAATGTTTTCGTAGTTGTTGATTGGTTTCATGTTTTAATTCTCCTCTTCTTTTATTTCTAAGGGGCAGCGTGCCCCGACATAGCTGTGCGGATAAGCCGTTGGCTGTTTGTTCAGCTGGCAAATCCTTTCGTTACTGGATAGGTACGGGCAGTGCTTGCATGCAATTTCCGCCCGGTCCCTGAAGTCTATCGGGAAATGTACCTGTATGGTACACTCGCCTGTAATGTAGCCTTTAACGCCGTTTTCAAACCTCGTCACTTTCTTCCCCTGCCTTCCCGATTTCCCAGTATAAACGAATCGCCGTGTCCACCGCCTTCAGATCATTGTCTATAAGGGGGCTATCGAAAAGCCCCATGGGCGACTTCACCGTGTCCTGTCCGCTGTTTTGCGTGGAAAACATATACCGTCCGTCCTGCACCACCGTTTTCAAAACAATGGTAAACTTTCCTTCCAAGGTCACATAATTATCAAGCATCTTGCCAATTGTCTTGAAATGCTCCCTGCCATCATCCGCCTGGTCGCTGTGCCCCATAAAGTACACGATTACATCATCAGGAAGCATTGCCGCAAAATCGATAAGACCGTTGAAGCTGCAGGCAATGTCGGTGTATTTCTGGTAGCCTGTCTGTTTCGCCGTCCGCATAAATTCATTCACCATCAGATATGTCGCATCGTCTATCACAATACTTTTCCGGTCTGTTTTGGAAAGTGCGTTCCGTATCTTTGTGTAATCATCCGTGTTGTAGGTTTTCAGTTTTGTTCTGAACGGCATCGGCTTCCCGGAAACATTAACCACCGCCACCTCCTCTGGCAGAAAATTCCGGAGGCTTGTACTCTTCCCCGTTCCGCTTTGCCCGTAAATCATACATAAAACAGCCACTTTAATTCCTCCTTAACTCCACGCCCGGCTAAAATAGTAGCCGAACAGTTCAAAAACTTCCCGTGCTCTCATCTCATCCACACATTCCGGGCAGATAATTTCGCCGTCAAAATCCAGGTATCGCTCCCCTTCGTAAATCTCTCCTTTGCAACGGGAACAGATATGTACTGCCTGTCGCTTTCGATTCGACATTGCACCGGTTCTGTGTATGATAATCTCAATATCCGATAAAATTTGTTCCATTTTGTGTATCCTTTCTTCTTCCGCTTGACATTACCGTAAAAATCTGCTATACTGGTAATGTGTTAAACTATTGACCTCCTATGGTCTCGCCCCGTATTGGCTCCAAACATACGGGGCATTTTTTTTCGTTGCAGGGACCCCATGTAAAATTTCAACTTTTCACCTCCAAACTTTAATATTTGTAAGCAAATATTCCAAGTATACTTACAGTTTTCAGCTTTTTAACCCCGTCATTCCGATTCTCTTATAAAACTTGCAGGCTTTCTCCTTGCAAACCATCTTCAGAAGCGCACTGCACTCCCTGTCTGACTTGTAAAACGTACAATCCCACGCTGCTTCACGTTTTCCGCACGGTATCTTCCGGCTTTCTTTCTCAACCACTTGATTGCTCACTTTCATTCCCCTTTCACAACCGGTACCGTCAGCCTATCATAAGGCTGCAGGTCCGCCGTTTCCATATTATTTATGCTTCTTACCTCCGCAATCCATTTGTCTGCCCTGCCATGACCGACCTCTTCCCAGATGCCCCACAGCGTGTCCCCTTCCTGCACGACTACTTCTCTGGTGGTATACTCCGTCTGGTTCGCTCTGACAAACGATGTTATCATGCATACCGCCACAAATGCCGCAAGGCAAACATACCACATTCGTTTCCGCTTCCTGCTTTTCATTTTGCATTTAATCCTCCTTTCTTTCGTACTCTCCTCTTACTGCCTTAGAAAGCATTTCTACCATACTTTCGAGTGCTTCCATCTTTTTTCGCAGCGGATATGTGATTACCGCAGATACCGCCGCACTCACCAAAATAACAGCAAACCAAACCATATTAACCCTCCTTTCTTACATCTTGGCTGAATCGCCAAAGATTTTCTTAAACTTTTTGTATCGTGCTTCCAGATCCGCCACGTCAATCCCCCACACCTCAAATGCAATCTTTGTATTGACCGCATACCGTGTACAGCAGAAGTACTTCCCCTCCCTCATTTTTTCAAACACGGGCTTCTTCAGGTTCGTCAGCGTTCCGCTTGACACATTTCCGAAGAGCGTCCGGATATCCTCCGCCGTCAGCTCCGGCGTAGTGTAATAAATCCGCAGTGCATCTTCCACACTTTGTAATTTGCATACCCTTTGTCTCACGCCATCCCACCACCTTCCGTTGGTATCATTTCAGCAATTCATCTACTGTGCAACCAAGTATCCTTGCGAGCTTTAGAAGCTTGTCCGCTCTCGGCATTGCCTCGCCGTTTTCCCATTTTGCTACTGCGCTTTGCTTGATACAAAGCTTCTCTGCCAATTCTTCTTGCGTAATGTTTAACGCCAGTCTCTTTTCTTTTATTCTATTCATTACAACCTCCCGAATATAATCTATGCTCATATTATAAATGATTATTTCTCGTTTGTCAACATATTTTATGAAATTTAATTATATTTTTTTGTTGTGGACCTATTGACACATATGAATTTTAGTTATAAAATAACTTTAATTCATGAAAGCAGGAGAGTATTGTAATGGAAAATAATTTTGGCGAAACACTAAAGGCTATGCGAAAAAATCTTGGGCTGACACAAAAAGCACTTGCCGAAAAGCTTTTTATTGACCAGACTAGCGTCAGTTACTGGGAAAACGGAAAAACATATCCTGATTTTGAAAAGCAACAGGCTTTAGCCAAATTACTTAATGTATCTGTTAATTATTTATTTAATCTTACTGTAGAATCATCAGATATTTCTGTTGCGCGCAAGAACGCTCTGAAGCTATTTCAGGAACAATCCCTCGCAATTGATGATATAGAGCGTAACTTGGGCACCAATTTTGCAACATTTAAATGTTGGTGTAATGGATATGGTGACTATTTTAACGATAAACTTTCTATTCTCGCAGACCTCTTTGGCGTCTCCGTCGACTATCTCCTCGGTCGCACAGACAAAATCCCCTCGTCTTTTGACGAACAGCTTGAAGAAATTGACTTTACTTTATACGGAGAAGTACGAGACTTAACGGATGAAGAAAAACAAGATGTTTTAGACTATATTCAATACAAAAAATCGAAAAAAGAACGGCTGCCTTCCGACGCATACATTGCTGCACACGGCGGAGCTGCCCATGCACCGGAAGAAGAAAAAACGCCGGAAGCCGCCCGGGAAATTTTCCGGCAAGTGCGAAACGAAGAAAACTGATAAATAAAGAAAAGCAACAGGTCAGGTCTGTTTTTTACCTCCTTTCACAGGAAAAAGGAGGTAATACATATGAATGTGCCAAAGAAAAAGGCAATCGAGTTTGTCCGAAAATACAAGCTGAAAGAGAATCGTCTGACGTGCGAAACCATGCGCGACATTATAAGACGGCAGGGATTTCTTGTTTTTCGGCATGATAAGTTTGGGCAATCATCCGAAAAAGTGGATGCGGTTTTAAGAAGTCTGAAGCTTACGGACTACGCCATCGGCAAAGACGGCTTCGTGTATGCCAGTAGTACCGACAAAGCTGTTTTTATAAACAGCCAGCTTAGCGAGGATGAGGAGCTGTATATTCTGCTGCATGAAGAGGGACACATTTCCTGCAATCACCCTGTACAGCACGGCGTGCTCGCATATAATAATGTTCTTTGCGAACAAGAGGCAAACGCATTCGTTTTTTATGTTATGCAGTACCTGAAGCATAAAAACACCAGCATTCTTGCTTCCGTTGCCTGTACACTGCTTCTCGACGTTGGTGTAAGCTTCGCCGCAAACACACCACCGCCGACACAAAACGACACCCCTAATGAAGCTCCCACAGCTTCTTCCCCTGCATCTGCCAAGATTGAGACCGTAACTACCACACCCGTACCCCTTACGTCTTCATCGGTAGAGGCAAACGAAAACCTTGTATACGTTGCCAAAACCGGCACCGTCTATCACAAGGAAAACTGCAGCTATATCAGTGGACGTACCGGTGTACGCCAAATGACAGTCGATTCCGCCCAAACCCTTGACCTGTCGCCCTGCAGTCGTTGCAGACCTGACACCGAATAGAAAGTAGTTGCTCGTGGGCGTAGGGGTGGGGCTTTCTTAAAAAACTTATTTTCTCGCCTTTACAAAAATAAAACTAAACAGGAGGTATAATACCGTGAAACGGATCTTTTTTGTAGTGTTTTTTTATTTGCTTTCTTATGCGTTTGGAGCTTTAGCCCTTCCGCAAATAATTGGAAGCGTCAGGGAAATTAAAAGCGGAAATAAAAAACCTTATGCCTTTACATTGTTCTTTTGGCTTGCAATTTTTGCGTGCGTAACCATGCTCATATATACATACATGAAACAATATTTTTTGACTTATTTAATCGCACTTATCCTTCCGCTTTTGTTCACCCTGCGTACAAAACACATAGAATAAGGCTCATCTTCTGAAAAATTCCATAAAAAAACACTTGCATATTATACTTTGCAAAGTGCATGACAAAAACCCTCCCGGTATCTATTATCGCGAAGGTTGTAGAATTGAGATGTAAATATTAGGAGTTAGATTTATGAACGATGTAGTAACATATAGCGAAAAAACATTTGAAGATATAAAGCATATAAATGAAGCCGGGCAGGAATATTGGTTGGCAAGGGAATTACAACCAATACTTGAATATGCACAATGGAGAAGATTTAGCGATGCTATAGAAAGAGCGAAATTAGCTTGTGAAAATAGCGGTTATAATTCTGATGACCATTTTGCCAACGTCGGCAAAATGGTTGGAATAGGCTCTGGAGCCGAACGAGAAGTTGATGATATTATGTTGTCACGTTATGCATGTTATTTGATTGTTATGAATGGAGATCCTCGTAAAGAAGTAATCGCTGTCGGACAAACATATTTTGCAGTTAAAACAAGGCAACAAGAGCTGATTGAAAACTACGAACAACTGACGGAAGACCAAAAAAGACTTGCAATCAGAAATGAAATGATTGCGCATAATAAATCCCTCGCAGAAGCTGCACAGATGGCCGGTGTTGTAGACCCTATCGATTATGCTGTTTTTCAAAACATGGGGTATCGAGGACTGTATGGTGGACTTGGTGCAAAGGAAATACAAGCACGAAAAGGATTAAAGAAAACCCAAAAAATTCTTGATCATATGGGTAGCACGGAGCTTGCAGCAAATCTTTTCCGTGCAACACAGACTGACGAAAAAATCAGAAGAGACAATATTAAGGGTAAAGAAAAGGCAAATCAAACGCATTACGAAGTTGGCACTAAGGTTAGGCAAACAATTAAAGACCTTGGCGGCACTATGCCTGAAGATTTGCCCACTCCGTCTAAAAGTATAAAACAGATTGAAAGAGAGCAAGAAAGGAAAAAGCTGAAATAATTATATCGAAGGTGAGGACCACACCCATTGCCGTGTCCTCGGCATCCCCCGTCTTCTGATCCGGGAGTTGCAAGAATAAAAATTAAAAAATATCACAAAAAGTGTTGACAAATGCCTTGGATTTGCATATAATATAAGCACAACATGAGGTTGTAATCCTTGGTAGTAGTTCTCCCAACATCCGGGAAGTTACGAGGCCAAGGATTTTTGCATTTTATAACAGAAGAGGAGTTTTTCTATGGAAAAGGTTGCCATTTTGGTTGACGGAGGATTTTACAAGAAGCGCGCAAAAGCGCTGTTTGGAGATAAAACTCCCGAGGCACGTGCAAACGAACTGGTGGAATATTGTATGCGCCATGTCAAAGGTAATTATGATAAACTGTACCGCATCTTCTATTATGACTGCCCTCCGGCAGATAAAAACATTCATAATCCTTTAACTGGAAAAACCGTTAACCTGCAGAAGGATCCGCTTTATGCTTGGAACATAGAATTCTTTAAAAGAATTGTTTCAAAAAGAAAGGTGGCTTTACGCCAAGGCGAACTGCTGGAAGGCAGTATGGATTATGTGCTTAAGCCCGGTGTGTTAAAACGTCTTTGCCGCAAAGAAATTACAATTGACGACCTGACCCTTAACGATTTAATTATAGATGTAAAGCAAAAAGGCGTTGACATGCGTATAGGATTAGACATTTCTTCGATTGCTTTTAAAAAGCAGGCAAACAAAATCATATTAATAGCAGGTGACAGTGACTTTGTGCCTGCAGCCAAGCACGCACGTCGCGAAGGAATAGACTTTATTCTTGACCCAATGTGGAATCCAATAAAAGATAGTCTTTATGAACACATTGACGGTTTACGTAGCGTAACCTATAAACCCGGCTCAGGGAACTGCGACCCGCTTTGCATGAAGCCTAAAACCATGGATTCCAAAAAATCCACAGAAAAATCTGCTTTAAACAACTTAGCCCAACAGGAAGTTGTAAAAAGAAAATAAAGTTTATCGTAAAAACATTGACAAACTAATGAATTTTGAATATAATACAGGCAGAGATGGTAGTTTCCACACTATCAACGCTTGCCGATATGCGTTAGTGGTCGGTTTGATTGAAATCGCATAATGGATATATTGAGGTCGGAAATGGTTCCCGACGCACCCCATCCTGGGTATCTGAGATGATGGATACACCGCCCATCCTTTATATCTGCGATAACGGGCAGACGGTCACGTCTGCCTTTTTATTTTAATTGGAAAATTACAAAAGAAAGGAAGCTTGCCATGCCCATCACGAAAATCGACGGCAAAAAGAAAAACGGCAAACAAGGCTACCGGGTCCGTGTGAACTTCACGGATGCATACGGAAAAGCACGACAGGTTGAGCGTACCGTGTACGGCATCGAAGAAGCGAAGGAAACGGAATGGCAGCTAAGCCTTTCCTGCAAGGAGACAACACCCTCCGCCATCACAGTCGAAGCGCTTTCTGTTCGTTACTTCGCCGCACAAAAGCACGAGGTTCGAGAAAGCACGCTGGCTAAAAATCAATGTATTTACGAAACGCATATCCTCCCCTTTTTAGGAAAAAACCGTATTGACAAGCTGAACGTTACCCTTTTGGAGGATTGGAAGACGGCCATTAACGAAAAAGGACTTTCCTTTACTATGCGAAAAAACATATATTCCGTCCTTCGTGCTATGCTGAATTACGCCGTCCGTATCGACCTGCTTCCGAAGAACCCTTTGCACCGTGTCGGCAATTTCAAGGATGCCTACGAAAAAAAAGAGGCCCTGCAATACTACACTGCGGAGCAGTTTCAAAAATTCATTGCCGCCGCCTATGCCGATGCACAGGAAACGGGGGACATGCGATATTATGCCTTTTTCTCCACCCTCTTTTATACCGGTGCACGAAAAGGAGAGGCCAACGCCTTAGACTGGACAGACCTTGACGGTGACATTCTGCATATCGGTAAAAATATCGTGCAAAAGCTGGAAGGGGATGATCGCATCACCCCGCCCAAAAACAAGTCGTCCGACCGCACCTTACAGGTACCGCTTCCGCTTCTTGCCGTATTTGAAGAACAAAGAAAATGGCAAAAGAAAAACGGCGTGTATTCTAAACACGCAAAAATCTGCGGCGGTCTCCATGCTCTTCGTGATACAAGCATTGAAAAGAAAAATAAACAATATGCCGAGAAAGCCGGACTTCCTAAAATTCGTATCCACGATTTCCGCCATTCCCATGCTTCCCTTCTCGCCAATGAGGGAATCAATATACAGGAAATCGCTCGCCGTCTCGGCCATTCTAAAATTGAAATGACATGGAATACATATTCCCATCTGTATCCAAGAGAAGAGGAAAGAGCCGTAGCACTCTTAAACCAAATTCCTCTTCCCAAAAACAATGAAGCAAGATAAGATAGTGGGGCAATACGCCTCACTTTCTTTATTGTGAAAAAAATTATAAAAAAGCAAACTTTATCCGGCTTTTTGCGTGCGTGGAAGGAAAGGAGTGTGTACGGATGCAAAGGATCAAAATTAAACAAACACACGTAAAAGCCCCACGCATGAAGCTGGAGTATTATCTTGTATTGAAGGGAGGGATGTGCGGAATAGAAATCCGGGACACGCACAGCAATGAGAGTGCTGTGCGATTTATCCCGGATACGGCAGAGAAGGTGTATAGATTCTTGGTACGGCTTGCCAGGCATACCGTTACACCTTGTACCCTTGATGATGTGGTAGATGATTACATTTATGGGCGGTGGCAATCAAAGAGAGGCCTGTATCTTCTGGAGACAGACACGCACACGGGTCTTGACCGTGGAGAGCGGGATACAGAGACGATCGGCGATTTGTTGCCCGGTATAACCACAGACGAAGGATAGGTGAAAAATTTCCCGATAAATAGACGGGAGGTTTTTTACAATTTCCTTGGCCTCATTAAAAAGCTCTTTTCCTATATCCTCTTCAAAAAATTCCGCCTGGCGAATTTCATCGAAGGGGATTTCTTTTTTCTGCTTGCGGTAAATGTCGACGCAAGTGTTGTAAGCAACCTTCTTCAGCCATGCATCCAGTGCCTCTTTGTCATAAAGCTCATCCCAGTGTATCATCAGCTTGTACAAGGTTTCCTGCGTGGCGTCACGGGCGGTATGCTCGTCTGCAAAAAATTTTCTACAGTTTTTCATGACAGAGGGATAATATCGTGTGTAAGCTTCGGTGAATGTCAACACACGCACCCCCCTTCTAAATGGGGGCGATTTGCGAAGGGAAAATCCCCGAAAAATCCCCGAAAAAAATTAAAATAGAAAATTTTCGCTTGTGCGTGCGTAACTTTTTTGTGGCAAAAACGCCATTTTTTCGCACTTTTTAAGTATGGTGTGCGAACCCGTGAAAATGTTTTTTCGACAGAAAAAACTCCCGCCGCCTCCACCACGTCGGAACAAGTTACGCTTGTTCCGATTTTTTATACAAAAAATCAGTCACCCGCTCCACTGTTCCTCCTCTTTCGCAAAAAGCCTCGCTCGGCTCCCCTGTTCGTTTGTAAACGCTCTCACGACGGCTCACTGTCGCTACCACCTTTTTACGACTGTGCCTGCGGCACTTTTTTCCACGTCTTTCCTTCCTCAAAGTTACGCTTGTTCCGATTTTTTATGCAAAAAAATCAGCCGGCTTCCTTGCTCTTCCTTCTCCCCAAACTGTTCAAAAAATTTTTCTCCCCGGGGGATTGACTTTTCCGACCTGTTTAATGTATAATAAGAAGGCATCCGGTTGCCCCCATAGTTAAGTGGATATCACAAGCCCCTCCTAAGCGGAAGGCGGGACATTTCCCCATATATTCAGAAGGGTGCATAAAAATATATTTGTCTCAGTACCTCAGTAGGATAGAGGGTCCGCCTCCTAAGCGGAACGCCACAGGTTCGATTCCTGTCTGGGACGCCACGTCAGAGCAAGCTGTATATCGCTTGCTCTGATTTTTTATATAAAAATCAGAGTTCGCTCATTCCGCCACTCTTTCTTTTTCGCAAAAAGGCTCGCTGTCGCTACCACCTTTTTACGAGCGCACCTTCGGCACAATTTACATCTATTATGTACATGAAAGACAAAAACCGCCGAAAACGTATTTGTTTTCGGCGGTTACACCGTCTATTATCATTTATCCAAGTATTAAGTTTAGTCAATTCTTTTATAATATAAAAGTGTCTCCAGTGGTGCCGGAACCGTTTCGCTTTTTCCGCCGCTGTAAACCGTGCCGTCTGCGGCTTTCCATTTTCCTTCCGGAAAAACAACCGTCCGTTCCCTTGTACCGGGCGTAATGACGGGAGCCACCATAATATCCGAACCGATAAGGAACTGATCCGTAATGGTTTCATAACCACATCCCGGATATTGGTAGCAAAGCGGCCGCAATGTGGGTTCGCCCGTCACTTCGCTATCCGAAATACAGGCACAGATTTCCGGTGCCATTTTCCGGTGAAGGTTCGCAGCGTCACGAACCAACGCCAGATTTTCCGGCGAAAGCACACGCCAGGGGGCCAAAGAAAACTGCATCATCGGGAAGAGTGCCGAGCACTGTGCCATACGCACAAAAAGTTCCTCGTCAATCTTTCCGTTTTCGCCATCAGCATCTGTCCATTCGCCCCCGCCAACCATATCAGGGCAAACAAATGGATGCCCGATAAGGCCCATAGCGATGCCGGAAGGAATCAGACAATCAAGTCCCTGATCCGTCCAGCGATGTCTTTTATCGCAAATACGCTGAATGACAGCTTTTCCCCCGCCTTTAAACGTATCCTTGTATTCATGGAATGTATATCTTTCCCCGAAAGCATTCCACGCAAGATTGTATTCATATGCTTCTTTCTCTGAGGAAATCAAGGGTCCGACTGCAGCAAGCCCCTTGGAATAACAACAAACCGTTCCTCCGTCAAATTTGAAGCCGTCAACCCCTATATCCTGCATAAGAGCCTGAAGCTGTGTGTCGAGATATTCCCTGTCGCTTTCCTTTGTAAAATCCAACACGGCACTTACGCCGTTCCACCAGCGCACAAATGCAACCTCACCATCATCTGTTCTTGCAAAATAGTTTTTATCCTTATTGTCATAATAGGCATTACGAACAAAGCGCTCTCCGTCCGGCCGCACAAACGGCGTTACCCAGACCATAACGGTAAAACCCATTTCGTGAAGTTTTTCTACCATTTTCTTCGGATTCGGGAACGTTTCGGGGTTAAATCGCCAATCCCCGTATTCCCGTTGCCATCCTTCGTCGATAATCAAAATACCGGGTGCAAAGCCGTTTTTCAGAATGTCTTCCGCATAACGAAGAACACCTTCCTGGGTGGGCGTATAGGTAAATTCCATCCAGGTGTTATACTGCGTTGTCTCAAAGAAAAGTCGTGGGAGCGTTTTCCCCGAAAACGGGAAATGTGCACGCATCGCCGCAAGATATGCATCCCGAAGCGTTTCGCCTGCTTCATATAGCGTAATTTCTTCACCTTCCATATAGAATATACCGTTTTCTATTTTTACGGCAAAGGGCTTTTCGCTCCAGATGTAGCAGCCGTGATTGGAAAGAAACAGCGGCATCGTTTGATTCAGTGCATTTATGCGATAATCGGCTTCATACGTACTGAGAGCAGAAAAGGGCATGCTTATGCCATCATATGTACTGCCTCCCCACCAATATTCGCCTTCCTGCATTTTAAAAGTATATTTCATTTTCCATCCTCTCTATTGCAAGGTAACTGCCTTCGCCACCGGCACTATTGTCCCCGGAGAAAAAGCAAAAACCTTCATTATATATTGTCCTTCGGACGGTACGGTCAGCTTCATGGAGCCGCCTGCCTTATTTTTCGCTACATAAAGCTTTACAAGTTCTCCGCTTTCTGCGGCATACAGTGCAATGTATAAATCCGTACTTCCCGACACATGCGTTACGGAATACGTACCGGCGGAAAGCTTATCTGTTTCCACGCCATCCTTCCACACCTGTACTGGAGATACATATTCAAAGAGCACCGCCGTAAACTGTTCCAGATGAAGGGAATACGATTCCTTATCGCGAAGGAGCACACCCGAGTCTCCCGAAAACGTACGGACACCACGATGCTTCTCTAATGTAATTTTTTGGCTATCCTTGGCAAGAGAAAGAATCGCCGTTTTTCCGTTTTTATACGTTCGCATAATGTATTGCTCGTTCTTCGTTTCCGTATATGACTTTCCAACCATGGTTTCAAAAAGCGTCGGTAATTCCTTGCTGATTCTCACAATTCCTTCAAAAAGATCTGTTTTCCAAAGGTCTTCTTTTCCTGTTTCGCCACATTCATCAAAGGAATAGTACCCAATGCCGCGTGCACCTGCAAAAAGTGCCTGATAAATATGATGCCGCACAAGTGCTTCTGTAGTCGGCGCATTATTCGGACGCGTGTACGTTCCCAAAACGGCATATACAGGTTTGTTCTGCGGCTTTGCCACTTCCATGGCATGCGCCATTATGTCCGAAACATATGTCTGCGTAGGTGAATACGGATCAGGTGCAAAAATATCGCAATATTTTATGTCTGCCTGAAAATTTTCTTTTTTATAATCGACACAATAAATCGGATGCATTGTGTCTCTTGCACGAATCTCTTTATAGGCAAGCTCAAGCTCCGCCTCGCGCTCCGGCGATATTCCCTCCCCAAACGGTTCGTCCATCAATGCCCAAGCAAACACACGCTTTTCATATGCAAGATTTTCTGCCATTGCCCTTGTATTTGCAATTTCGTTCGGATGTCCTGCTGTAAGTAATTTCGTCCCGCCGTTTTCATAGTCCGAAACGGAATCATAGAGACAAAATATCCCGTATAAATCATATTTATCAAGCTGTTTCAAAACATAATTTACGCGATTTCGCCCTGTAAGCCAGCGGCTGTAGGTCATGGTAACTATCACAACGTTGAGACCCGCCTCTTTTGCTGCCTTATAGGCATTATCCTCATCCGCCGTCCCCTCCAGAGGCGTTGAGACGTGATATCCGAATACAGGGTTGAAAATCTCCCCGTTTATGATATAATTTCCGTTTTCATCCAGCCGCGAAGGACGAGGCACCAGATAAAGCGTTCCCGTTTTTTTCTTTATGAGTCCCCCTTCCGGTGAATGCACCTGAATGCAATAGGTACATTCCTTTCTTGTCTCCGAAAGATAGTCGCCCACGCGATACTGAAATTCCGCCACTCTATTTGTAAACGGGAGCGTAACTTTTGTCAGTTCCTTCTCTTTATCCGAGAGCGAAAAGGTCACCATGCTTTTCGCCGCTTCGTGGGTTTCTTCATAAAAGGAAGATAACTTTGCAGAAAGCATTCCCGTTTCCTTTTCGTCATAATGAAAAACCGTGCTGTTATTTAAAAAATAGGCATCGGGTCCTGCCGTTTCATAGAGTTCTACGTTATCAACATATACTGTAGCAGCACCGTACAGCCGAATCCAAAGGCGCATCTCTTCGTTGCAATCCTCGGGCACGGTAAAATCAAGCGTAACCGTATTCCACTTGCCGTTTGTATTCAGCCTGGAGCCGGCACTGATGGCATCGTATTCCGGCGCATTTGTCTTATAGTATTTCATCTGCAAATTCAGTCCACTGCTCCCGGAAAGGTCGCCGCAAAAATCAAACTTTGCACGGTATGTAGCCCCCGGTGTGTATTTGGGCGGAAGAAGCCGCTGATAGACCCACTCCGAGCTTTCCGTGCTTGTTCTTGTAAGCTTTAATTTTTTCCCCGTATTACCGCCTACGGATTCGTTTGTAATTGTACTGAAGCTTCCATTAATATTCCCCCAACTGGAGGAACCGTTTTCAAAGTCCCCGTTTACAAGGAGATTGCCTGTGTCCGCCGCTGAAAGCGACGGACACAGTAAAACAAATATCATCAATACAAGCGTCAATGCAAAACATTTCTTCATATCGCTCACCTGTAGATAACAATAATTTCCGTGTAAGGATTATATTTCTGCACGTAAACCGTGTCTCCTACGCGCATATGTTGTTTGGATGCCGACTTCACTTCACCATCTTCTACCAAAATAACCGGCGCTTGTTCCTCGTTTCCGGCAAAAACAAACAGACGTTCCCACTCTCCCGGGGTCATAGTAAAGGCACGGTCAAGCACTTTTTGTACCTTACCGCAAGCATAGGTAAGATCTGAATAGTTGTAATTCGGTCCCATACCCTGCTGACTGATTTCACCCTTTGCGCCATACCCCGCACGGTACAAAACACGCATACTTGTTACAACATCATTCGTTCCGGATTTTACATTGTAAAGAATAACATCTCCAATATTCAAATCATCGGGCGTAATTGTATCCTTAGGCGTATTCGACTGCCCCCATCCCGTTTTATGCTGGGGATCACCGCCCGGGAAGCTTGTCATAACCGCGCTTCCGAACACAACTTTAAAATCATCCGACTGGAATTTCAGAACGGTTTCATCATGTCGTCTTACTCTGAGGGTCGTTACCACTTCGCCGTCGGCATTCATTTCTTTTCCTTTTCCGACAACCACCGCGCCAATACCAGTGACGCCTGCTTCTACAAAGTTCGGAACTGTCTGCACAATGGCACCGATGCTGTAATTTTCATCAATGTCATAAATAACAGAATTTACAAAGCTATCATCATGCTTGAATTTACTCCATCCGTATGCATGATAATCGGAATCCTTTTCGGAATATTTTTCCGGCACTACGAAATAAACAATTCCACTGTCCACAAGATATTTACCGGCAAGAATTCTGGCATCAAACCCCTGATATAATCTCTTGGCGTCTGTGTCATGGGCTCTGTCCGGAATCTCAACATCATAAGAAAATACCGAAAGCCTCTCCGCTTCTGTCATCGCCGTTCCGTTCTTCGCCGTTTCGATGGAGGAAATGAAATCTCCTTCCCGTTCAATCACCATAAGCTGTCCTATGGGCGTTGTGCCGCTCATCAGTGCCGGCTTTTCCAAAAGCTGTGCCGCAGGGATGGGCGAACCGTTATACATGACGGGATCCTTTACCTCTTTGACTTCCATGACGTTGTCTTTCGTAAATATGCGGAGAGAAACCTTACCATCCATTCCCTTGCCTTTTGCCATAGTTGTATAATACACGTACTCTTTCTTTATCATTTCATCATTAACACCGGCGATTTTGCCGCTTGCATCCTGCAGTAACGTGTATTCCTCACCCAAAGAGATTGTGCCGAAAACGTCTTCCGCAAGACTAAAGACCGTTTCGCCTACCGTAACGTCCTCATCGCTGATTTCCACAATCTTTCCTGTCGCGGTTTTTGTGCTGACAATGGCACGAATCACTTTACCATCTTCACTTTCATAAAGGGACAGAACAGTCCATTCCGTGAGGGTGTCAAATCTGCCGCCTGCCATGGAAAGACGTTTTGAAGTGTCATTAACATCCCAGATGAGTTCTGGACGGTTTTTAAAGAAAATCTTATTATCTTCTGCAAAAACACTGTCTACAATGAAGTTACTATATTTTTCCACCAGAATGTAGTCCGCACCGCTGCCGCCGTTTTCAATTAGGGTTACAGCCCCTTGTGCCGGCGTTATCGTATTTACATCCGCATTCGTCTTGTACTTTCCATTGTAGAGCACCTGTGCACCGGAAATGGTAATGGATTTTGTATGTCCGTTTTCATCCTCGTAAACAAGGCGGCCCATATCCGTCTGGCCCGGGTCGATTTTATCTGCATCCACCGTGGTGGTTTTCACGTTTTTATTGGCGCGGATGTAGACAATTTTGTTGTCTTCCCCTTCCGCAAACGCTTCTACCTTTTGACCGATGAAATTCTTCGCATCCGAATCTCCGACGTCAAGAAGGTTTGTTCCCACTGCCACCTTGCCGCGGGCAAGACCCGTGTTTTCGTTCTGCTCCAGTACGCCTTTGTATAGGGTCAGGTGACGGAAGCGGGTAAGCAGTGTGTCATCGCTTTCCACATATCTGCCATCGGCACTTTCGCCGTAGCTGGTGGCGTCGGCAAGATAGATGCCTAGTGCATTTTCAAGAAGAAGGGCAAATTCGCCGCCGCGGAGGTATTCGGAAGATACATCCACACCGCGGATTAAATCAATTCTTGCGGCTGTGCCCATAAAGCCGCCGTCGCGCTGTGCATAAACCTCATAGCCTAAAAGCTTTACGAATTCTTCTACAGCCTTTGCGGTCGTAAGTGCCTTATGGTTTTCGCCAAAGTCATCAAAGCTAAAGCCTAAAATGGCAGAAAGGACAGCTTCGGCTTCGCCGCATGTTATGGAAGTCTCCGGCGTAATAGCCGGGGTTCCCAAACCTTTGAGAAGATCACTGGAACGGTTATATTTTGCCAATGCTTCCTCAGAAGGTGCCGCAAAATCAATCACTTCATTTGGAATTTCAGGTTCTGTGGGTTCTGAAGGCGGGGCCACTTCGCCACCAGGCGTTACGGCTACCTTTTCTGCATGCAAAATCCGCTGCATAATTACAGCCGCTTCGGCACGACGTGTATTGCCTGTGGGATTTAAGTATCCTGCATCATCACCTTTGATAATGCCGCTTGCAATCATGGAAGATACGCTTTCAAGGGCATAATCGGCAACGTTCGCCTTATCATGGAATGCATCAAGTACGGAAGCGTCTGCCGCCGAAAGTTTTTCTGCCATTTTCATGCCGCGTGCCGCAATGGTCATCATATCCTGTCTTGTAATCGCGGCTTCAGGATTAAAAAGATTTTCACCCACACCGTTTAAAATACCGAGTGCTTTTCCTGCCGCGATTTCCTTTGCGTATTCACGCTCTGCAGGCACATCCGCAAAGTTTACTGTACTATCGGAAGTAAAGCCTAAAGTGCGGACTAAGAAGCCTGCAAAGTCACCGCGCGTAATAGCTTCACCGGGTGCAAATGTATTTTCACCCTTGGCGTTCACAACGCCGTGTCCCTGCATCGTAAGAATGGCATCTTTTGCCCATGCATAATCGCCATCGATATCATCAAAGGCGGGTGCATCGATAAGACTTAAGTCCACTTTCTCCGAAGGCGTGATTTTATAAAGTGCCGCTTCTTCCTGTTCGAGGGTAAAGGAAATTGTTTTCTCGCCCGTTTTCTCGCCTGTAGCCGTAATGCCTATCGGCTTTGCCGTGTAGGCTCTTACTCGTACCTTACCGTTTGCGCTTGCAAGCGGAATATTGAAGTCCGCCGTTTCAGAACTTCTGTTATGCGCTAAAAGATACATCTCTCCTTCATCGGTAAACCACGTTCTCCACAAGAGTTCTTCACAAGGATTTCCTTCTTTGTATTCATTAAGTACAGTATAATCTTTTCCTTCATAACCTGCATAATAGTCAAACAGAATCGGGGCATCTTCGCGGAGAATTTTTGTAAAGTCCTCCCAGATATCCAGTGTATATAATGCCGCCTTTTCATCCCCCGGCGTATGACCTATGGCATCATCGATGGAATAAAAGCCTGTACCGAAGCTGTTGCCGGCTTCAAAACCGCGAAGTACGCTTCCCCGCATTGTTTTCAAAGGTGGCATTTCCCCGCTTGCGGACTTATAACTGGATGCCAGTTCATTCACGGAAACACGGGTGACCTGTGATGCAAGCGGTTCATTCACCATAGACACACGATTTGCCGAATTCCCCTGCGCATATGTATCCGCATAAAATATATCGCAATACTTTGCACTCTCTTTATGGTTATTATAATCTACAATATATACGGGATGATTCGGGTCAATATCACGAATGATACGATAGCTCTCTTCGAGCATCTTTTTCATTTCCGGAGTAACGCCGGCACCAAGGGGTTCATCCATAACCGCCCATGCAAAAACCCGTGGATCATCCTTAAGCTCATTTACAATTTCTTTTGTAAAATGCACTACATCGGGGTGCGCTGCCGGCTTCATATCGGGATACAAAACAAAAAGCGCTTTTAATCCGTTTGCTTCCAGAGCTGCCATATATTTATCCCGAACAGCTTTATCCACAGTAGCACCTACGCCGGTTTGCACCGCCGTAAAGCCGCCGGCAGAAGCCTCATCGTAAGACGCAATATCACAATGATATGCAATTACAGGATCAAAACGTTCGCCGTTTATAATCATGCGTTTATCGGGCATCCAAAGGGGACGGTCATAGACGTACATATTTTCCGTCCATTCGTTTATCGTTTCACCATTCCCGTTTACAACCTCGGTTTTCAGCTGATACTGCACCTGTTTTTCCTTCATAATGGAAACAGGATATGTATATTTCATTTCCCCATTTGAAAACTTTACGTTTTCCTTTTTATCCAGCACCGTTACGCCGTCCACATCATAGAAGGTAAATCTGCCCGTAACGCTTTTTGCTTCCTCGCTGTCCTCTGCATAATAGGAATCGAGATAAACATAGGCATTCCCCTCTTTTTCATCAGGATAGTGGAACACATGGTCTGCAAAATAGCTGTACGGCTCGGGTCCGCCGGAAAGTTTTAAGGTTACATCATCATACCATGCAATCCCTTCGCCGTATACGCGGACATAGAGCTTTATAAAACCTGTTTCCGGATGCAGCTGAAAGAAATGAGATGCATAATTCCATTGTCCGAGCGTATTGAAATTGATGCCGCGGTCGTTAGCAGTATCCGTGCCTTCAATCGGTGTTCCATCCGCCCTATACATTTCAATCTTAAAACCGGCACCTGCGCCGCCGATTGCTACAAGGTCTGTGGAAATCCATGCACCCACCTCGTACATGGCGCCGGGAATAAGACCTGCTTCCTCAACATTAACCTGTTGTCTCGCCCAGCACATTCTGTTTGATGAATTATCGATTTTTAAAGAGTTTTTACCGCTTTTGCTGTAGCTTGTATCTATCGTATTTTTATGGTCGGAAATATAGCTCCAACCGGGATTTTCACTTTCCGTTGCCTCCTCAAAGCCGGCATTTAAGAGGGGGATAGAATCCCCCTCCTTGGCTGCCGAAACAGGAAGCATTACAGTCCACAGCGAAAAAACGAGTAAAAGTGCTAAGGTTCGTAAAGTTATTTTTCGCATATTTTTCTCCCATTCAAAAATTAGTATGTAAGCTTAAATGCTTTGCTGACGGGTTTCATGCCGCTGACAGAAGACCAAAGATAACTCTTTACTTCATAGGTATAGGTATCATCCTCTATAGGAACGGAAATATCCACCTTGATGTTAGATGAATTATGTGCCGAATAAGCATTTTCCCCATTGAGCGAATTATTTACCGGTGCCGTTGTGCCGTTTTCAACGGCAACGTTATAAAGGGAAACCGCTCCCGATTCTTTATTCTTTTTATATATTGCGGAAAGGAGTGTAAAGTCTTCCGTGGCTTGAATATTCTTTGCTTTATAATGTCCGATTACTGTCAGATTATAGCTCGTGCCGCTTACTGCACCGTCGTCAATCGTTTCAACATCCTGCCCTCTGTATGCGGAAAAATTACCATAGGAATATGTATCTGCAAAAGATTTCAACGAAACCTTCCCGGGCTTTGAGTAGTACACATCGTTCTCATCTGCCGGTACCAGCACTACATCATCATACCAGTGTCCACCGGGGTTATATCTGTCACCGATACCTACAACATAAATGCCATCCTCCGGCACAGTAAAATAACAGGAGTAATTCATCCATTGGAACGTGCCCGTACCAATATTATCCGCATTGTCTGCAATTTCCTGGCCGACATTACCGTAGAAAATCGGAAGATTCCCATTATCCCCGGAAAGGTAGGTGTAGTTATCCTGCAAAATACAACCTATTTTGGGTGACCCTTCACCATTCCAACCGCCGTAGCGAAGGGAAATCTTGTAATCGCCTGCGGCAAGGGGAACGTTCAGCATAACAAGCTCCCCGTTCTTTGCACCCTGCCAATACGTATTACCGCTACCCGGTGCAAGCGGATCCTCCTGCAGATTGTTATATATCTGACATCCTCCTGCCTTTTTCAATGTCCATTCGTCAGGAACGGGTACCTGCGTGCCATCCTTATTTTCAACGGTGTTTCCCATATACCAATTCATTTCGCCGTTCATCAGGAGATTATCGACACCTTCAGTAAGCTTAACATTATCAATACACATCTTCATGTCACTACTTGCTGTGTCATCAAACTGTGTGTAAAATTGCAAAAGAATTGAGTCAGTCTCCGGTGCTGTAACAAAGCTTCTCTTCACCTCGCGCCAGGGAGAAACGGTTGCACCTTCCGGAACTGTATTGCCAAAGCGGACTGTAATATCATCGCCTAAAATGGAACGGGAGGTTTCAGCCATACTGTACTGCTGTCCACCTACTTTACTTCTAATCAACACTCTTCCGCTTCTCGTACTGCCGCACTTTACCCAGAAGGAAAGGGTGTATCCGGTGCTCGACTTTACGGGAACATTCACGCTGACACCGTAAAGTCCATCCTCGGCTCCGCCTTCCGGCACTGCAAGGTACGTCGAACCGCTCTTTGCGCCTTCTGCGTCTGTAACCGGTTCCATACCAAGATCCCAAGTAATCGCCTCATTTTCCGTCTCAAAATCACCTGTTCCCAAAAGCAGGTCATTTCCTGCCTCCGCACCTACCATAGGAACTGCCGCCATCCCCAAAGCCAGGGACAGCATAATCGCCATTGCCAAAATTTTTCTTTTCATGTGTTTTCCACCTTTCAAAAAATGAATATATTTTAAGCGGACTCCGCCGCCCGGTCACAAATTATAATTTTTTTGTGTGTTATTCAAATTTCATGGAATAAAGCCTTGCATCCTGCATCCGAAACCGAAGCCGCACGGGCTTTCCTGCATAGTCGGAAAAATCAGAACCGTCCGCAAAATACACTTCACGGTCTATGGCATTGCCGAAAATCTCAAAGCTTGTCTTGCCTTCGATTTCGTTTCCGTCCGCATCGAGAAGGTCTACATAAATGCTACCTGCGGCAGAAGTCTCAAAATTCAGGTAAAGCTTTTTGCCTCCAAACGTGATGGGTTTTGTTACAAGCACTGCACCGTTATCATCGGCATCAAAATATGCAAAGCCGTCTTTTCGGATTTTCCAGCGATATAAGGGCTTTGCCTTACCGTAACTCAAATGATTATCTATCGTATAAAAATAGTAATTTTCGTCGCCTAAATCCATAAATCCATAGCTCGGATAACAATCACCGTACACCCAGTTGTCTGGATTTTCAAAACCCGGCGTCATGAATGCTTCACAAAAGCGGTTCCAGTATTCTCCGTCACGGCTACTCATAAATAGGCAATCCGTTACGGCAAGCCCCTCCCTTGTCGTTTCAGGTGGATTTAAATCCGATGCCGTCTTTTTAATGGGATAGGCTGCTATCTGCTCCATGTTCGGCGTCCATGCCTTCCGCTCTACGTACCTTGTGGGCAGACCCATGAAGATATGTGGTGCTCTTTCATAACGCATGACCTGATTTGTATACATTTGATATATCTTTTCGTCATTAAAGGATAATAAACCACCCTCGTGCCAGGTGTGAAAATCCTCGGAATAGGCGTATCGCACCATACGGATGCTTCTTTCCGGCGTTTCATCATACCAACGATAATACAAAATATATCTGTCTCCCAGCCATAGGGGAATGTTCAGAGAATCGTATTTTGCTCCATCGTTTACAGGATAACCGTAATGGATGGGATAGCCTTCGGAAAAGGTGAGACCGTCCGCCGAAGTGTAACAATGCAGCCACCTTTTTATAAGCTTTCCGTCTTCCTTGCGTTCCACGCGGCAAACAAGCCCCTTATATTTTTCTTCAGGTGGGCATGCCGGGTTTTCGTCATAGAAAATGAAAATGCCGTCATTGAGCTCATCAAAAACAATATTTGTGGGCTTTCCGTAACGTGCTTTGAAATTATCAAGTGCCGGTCGGGTCCAGTTGATACCATCCTGACTTTCCAGAACGCATAGCTGCGTCTGTGCAAGTTCACCGCTACGAGATTTTGCTCCCTCTTCTGTGCGGCACGGGTGGTAGTACAGCCGCCATTTGTCTTCACCGCGGACAAGAATTGGATAGCTGATGTAAAAACGCTCCGAGCTGTTTTCGTCAAAGTCCTCTCCAAGTTCCAAGAGCGAATCGCAAAAGGTCGGGTGATTTACTCTTAAACGCGTTGTTGTCTTTTCCTCGTCCGCCAAAAACGTATCCCAGAAAGGCTCTCTTTTTGTGCCGATATTAATCGCGTTCATTTTTCTTCTCCTTTCGTCCTGATTTCCATTATATTTTACCGTACAACTTCAACGTAATACCACAGAAATTTGGACATATTTTCGCGAAAATGTCCCCAAAGCAAAGCCGCATTCGTATTTTACAAAAATCATAGGATTTTATGGTTTTTCCTATATTCCTGCGGTGTGATTCCTTCATGTTTTTTAAAGCTTTCGCGCATTGCCGCCGCGCTCTTAAAGCCTGCATCAAGTGCGATTCTGTCAATGCTGAAATCCGTATTCCGAAGCCGCCATTTTGCATACTCACGGCTTCTTTTGTTTCTTACATCGGAAAGTTTCATTCCATATACGCTGTAAATCAGCCTTGACAGATGCCGTGTCGAATAGCCGAGAACTTCCGCCATTTTTTCGAGCGTATAATTTGCGTTACATATATACACGTCCAAAAGCACGCGGAAATCCGCAGAGGATGGCACTACTGTTTTAAAAATATCGCTTCCCGCACTTTGATTAAGCTCCGAAAAAAGAAGCCCTACTATCTCTGCCGCCACCGCTGTAGAGCGGCAATATTCCTCAGCCGTTACGGGAGGCGGCATCGCACGAAATTTACTTACAAGCTGCACAAGCTCCTCGGAAACAGGAACGGGATGCCCGGAAGCATAATCTAAAAGATGCCTGAAAATGGCATAAAATCCCCTTTTTTCGCTTTTAGTGCTTTCAATATCAAACTCGAGGATATAGCTTTTCGCATTTGTCCTGCTCTCAGCGGAACAATGTTCCATATCAGGCGGGATAACCATAAGCTGCATCGCTTGCATTGGGATTTCTGTCTCTTCTAAGCTGAATATGCAGCTGCCGCTTTCCACAAAATGACACTCGTAATATTTGTGCCCGTGAAAATTCACTTCTCTTTCACATGGTTCATTCTGTGCCGTATAGATCCGATAGAACTTCAAAGCGGCACCACCATAGAGGATATCCACGATTTTGACAGAATACGTCTTGTCTATAATTTTCCCCTCCTTCCTGTATTCTGCTTCCGACCCTTCCTAAAATGATTTTGTCAAGCTAGGGACAAAAAAATTTAATGTTTTATCGGCACTTTTTATCGGCATTTTTAAAAGTGCCGATAAGCTTAATCCATTAAAATGTTATTCCGAAAGGCTTCCCCTTGAGGGGAAGCTGATTAACATCAAGATTGGAATATCTCAACACTTTAATGTCTAAAGAATTTAAATATTCATCTCTTTTTGCATCATTCTCAACGCCTTTTTCTTCATAATGCTATGAACCGTCTAGTTCAATAACAAGTTTAGACGATGCTACATAGAAGTCAACAATGTAGTTGCCAATAACCTTTTGTCTGTTGACAGTTATAGGCAAAGTTTTCAAAAAATCATACCAAAGATGTCTTTCTTCCTTGGTCATATTCTTTCTTAAAGTTTTAGCATTACCTGTTAATTTTGAATTGTTTGTTTTATTCATTTCCACCTCATCCGAGTTGCTTCGCAACCCACCTTCCCCTCAAGGGGAAGGCTTTTTTGTCCCTTGTATATCAAAGTTTATAAAAACTGTATAATCCGGATGCCAAACATTTGGGTAGCAGGCTTATATCTAGTTCGGCTGAAACATCAGCATTCTGTCTGTCTAAAATGATTTACCGTCTGTTATGCGAGTTCATTCCTCAATCTGCACATAGCAAAAATCTGTTCTGTCTGTAG
>SVJY01000010.1 GCA_015068765.1 Oscillospiraceae bacterium | reverse complement strand
GGACCTTACTGCATTTTCCGATGCAGCCGCCATTGCGGATTATGCTGCGGCACACGTCAGTGCCATGATCGCCTCCGGCCTTATCAAAGGTAACGCCGACGGTACAATCAATCCGCAGGGTAATACCACCCGTGCAGAATCCGCCGTCATCATGGACAGAATTCTTGGTTAAATCATTGTATCATACGGTATACCCACCGAAACAAACGGTGGGTATGCCGGAAAAATAAAACAGAAAATTGTTTTATGATGAAAAAGAAAGGAAAGAAAAAGATGCTAAAAAAATTACTTACGCTACTCCTCTGTGTTGTTATGCTTTCTATGCCGGCATCTGCCGCCTTGGTGGATATCGCAGGAGAAGCATACGAGGAAGAAATCAACCTTTTGTATTCTCTTGGTATTGTAGAGGGCAAGGATGCAGAAAACTTCATGCCCAATGATAACCTTACCAGAGCAGAAATGGTGACGATCGTCCTTCGCCTCTTAGCTTCGGAAGGAAATACACCTGCAACCTTTACTGATGTTCCGTCCAGCCACTGGGCAAGCCTTAATATCGGCACAGCTGCACAGATGGGCATTGTAAACGGTGTTTCTGAGACAGAATTTGCACCGGAAGCGCCTGTTACCTACCCCCAGGCAGTTAAGATGATTGTATGTGCACTTGGCTATGAGGTACAGGCACAGACGATGGGCGGTTACCCCAGCGGTTACATGACCAAGGCTTCTCAGCTTGATGTTCTCAGCGGCACAAGCGATAACGGCGAAGCAATCAGCCGTGCCACAATGGCAAAGCTCGTTGCAAACGCACTGGAAGTAGATATTCTTGTTCGCACGGCTTACGGTGATGCCTATACATACGAAGCGAAGGAAGGTGCGAATCTTCTGAACACTTACATGGGTATTGACATTTTCCGTGGCCAGATTACGGCAAATGCACTTACAAATCTGGGGGGTGCAGCGGCAAGAGCAAATCAGTTCTCCATGGGTGCCCGCACCATTTTTGAAGGGGAAACCAATGCTTCTGAACTTCTTGGACGTACAGTTACGGCCTATGTGACAGAAGATGACGATGTTTACACAGCCGTTGCAGTTGTTCCTAAGTATGCAGACGGTGTCAAGGAAATCAATGCAAGCGATATTCTGGCAGATTCTACGCTGACTAATATCCGCACAGAAGAAGATAAAAAGATTGTGCAAAGCGAAGTTGCAAGCACAGCAAAATGGGTCTATAACGGTGTTGTAAAAACGGACATGACCCCTTCTGATCTGATTTTTGATAATGGTACTGTTACCTTGATTGATGAAGGCAACGAGGCACACACTGTGTTTGTGTATAACTTCAGAAACATGGTTGTAGATGCAGTTCGCCCGGACGTTAATCGCATCACCTTCAAAAACCCCAGTGAATGGCAGGCTTCTATTGTTCTGGACGAAAAGGATACCTCCATTAAAATTAGTATGATCAATACAGAAGGGGAACCGATCACTTTAGATGATATTTCTGAATGGGATGTTCTCTCCATCGCCACAAACGGCAACGTATATCGCATCATTCAGAGTGCACAGTATATTTCCGGTCAGATTACAGAGCTGAGCACAGACAACAAAACAGTAGTGATTGACGGTAAAACCTATGGTGTTGCCGGCAACATTGCAAGAAACAGCGAAATCCCCAATCTGGCCATTGGTATGGAAGCTGTATACACCCTCGATTTCACCGGCAAGGTTGCAGCAGTGGATTCTGAGTCCTTTAAGGAATATCAATACGGTTATACAGTTTCTCATCATGTTTCTAAAGGCATTGATGCAAAAGAAACGCTTAAGGTTTTCACCCAGGATGGCGAAATGAAGGTTTTCTCCCTTGCAGAAGGGTTTAAGCTGAACAATATTCCGATGGAGACACTGACTTGCGATGTGGATACAGCAGTATGGGATGTTGATGAGATTACGAATACAGGCAAAATCAAAGAACAGCTTATCCGCTATAAAGCAAATGAAAATGACGAGCTTGTATTCATAGAAACCTCGTGGGATATTAAGAGTAACAGAGATTCCATCAGTG
Organism: Oscillospiraceae bacterium; assembly: GCA_015068765.1. Lineage (GTDB taxonomy): Bacteria > Bacillota > Clostridia > UMGS1883 > UMGS1540 > SIG447. Next base: position 46,977 of record SVJY01000010.1, on the reverse strand, counting down.
TAGATCAGCGCGTAAGCCGCTTTACGGAAGAACAGTTCTATACAGATGGTGCACTTTACGGTCCGCCGGTTGGCATGTATGAGTTTAAGTATCTCCTTCGTGACAAAACGGTTGTTTTCAGAGTACCGGAAACTTACGGAGGTAAGGATGACGCATATTCTCTGATTCCGCCGATGAGCATCGGACACCAAACGACCTACGGCAAACTGCCGAATCTTACGCTGTATGACGTAGATGAAGACGGTGTAATTTCGGCTATGGTAACAAAAACCAGAGGCAGCGGTTCAAGCAGACCGTCTGTAGCAGGTGTTATTTCCAGAATTTATACTGCTTTAGACGAAGATGGTGCGGCAGTAAAGAAAATAGATGTATTGGGCGAAAAGGGCGAAAAGAGCTTTGCCGTAACGGAGGAAACAGTCGTCAAGCTCGGTGCGTATGCATTATCTGATGTTACAAAGGAACCGGAAGTTGAATTTGGCATGATGAAGGATGTTATTCCTGTTTCCGCACTGAATGTCGGTGATGTTATCTGGTATTGTGAGCCGGATATGAATGGCGTGGTTAAAGTTATCAGAACGATGTTCCGTGCCGAAACACCGATTGACGGACGTCGCAATTATGTCAACGGTGATACTGTGGTACCGACGACTGAGTATTATCCGGGCGAGATATTTACAAGCGGTGTCGTTTCCTCGGTTTCTAAGTACGGCGCAACAGTTATTATTCCGAAGAATGTGGACGGTACCGGCGTTAACACGGTTATCTTCTCTTATAACCAAGTACCGAAGGTTTATCTGTATGACAGTAATTTGGGTACCTTCTCGGAGATTTCGACAATGGATATTGGCGTAGATGACAGAATTGTTACTTTCAGAGTGACGCTTTATGAAAGCTTCTTCGTCATCTACCGCTAAGGTATAGGCTTAGTTTAAAAAGGGGAAAATGAAAAAACAGGGCAGATGGTGAGGCTGCTTTGGAAAACTACATGCACGGCCCATCCCAAGGTCGTGCATGTTTATTTGAGTATGGAAAGGGGAAACTATATGAAACGCTATTTTTCGCTTTTTCTTTGCATGATATTGATTTCGCTTAGTGCACCCATAGTGGCACAAGCAACGTCTGCTTATACGCAAGCTACGGCTACCACAGAGCAGAAGTCCTATCCCAAAAATCTGGGGAATGGGCAGTATGATATGATGCTCAATGGCGGCATGGAACTGGTGCAAGAAAACGGGTCACCCAGTGATTGGGGATTTTCCCATCCGGTTCCTGCCACAGGAGCATATTGTATGACGGCAACAGGAAACGATGCAAAGGAAGGAAAAAACTACGCGGTTATTTCCGGTAAAGCAGGCGGAAGAATTTATTTTTCACAGAATTTTACGAATTTGCTTCCGAATGAGTATTACACGTTCAGAGGATATATGCGAAAAATATCCGGTGCATCCAACCCTACGCTGAATATCACATTTCAAGCGAAAAGCGGGTCAACGTATGCACATTTGCAAACACTTTATCATACACCGGCACTTGGAAGTGACTGGACGCTGGTAGAGTACACCTTCTGTACGCATGCAGAAACGGCACGTGTTCTGTTTGTTATCCGTCTTGACGGGGAAGCGGAATTTCATGTGGATGATACCCATATGATCGGATTACCCAATAGGGAAGTCTTAACACTGGTTTCCTTCAAAGAAACAATAGACCAAGAAGCGGCTACACGTGCGAAAATAGAAAAAACATATGCAGGGGCAGGAGATGGGTCCACGGTGCCCGGTCAGCCGGAGAATATTGTTTCAAATGGTGCCCTGGAATCGAGCAATGGCACCTCCTTCTCCGGATGGGGACCTTCCCACAGTGGTTATCTTTCCGTGGCATCGGATGCCTCGCATGACGGGAGTGACTGTGCCCATATCACCGTTCCCGCCAATGTTGGTTTAAAGCACCCTTATTATGCCCAGATCAGTAATATAGTGGGTGGTGCAACCTATGAAATCAGCTATTGGTATAAGGTGGTCAGTGGTGGTGCGGACGTATGTATTAAGCTGGAATGTTATTCTGACCGATCGCTGCCCGGTGCAGTATCTCTCGGCGGCTGGCATATCGGCACGAGCATAAATGACGGACAGTGGCACCAGTATAAGGGGTATTTTATACCGCCCGATTCGGCAACGGAAGCGTCTGTCCTGGCAAGAATGCTTCAAAGGACTGAGAGTGAGATATCTGAGGCCTACATAGACGATGTTGTCATTCGCATGGTTCAGCCTCCGGAACCGCTGAATTTTAGCACGGACGGCATTTTCTACTACACCGACGAAACGGTTGGAACAATGTCCACGTCTATCAATTTGCAGTATTACTCCCAGCTTGCAAATACAAAGATTGACTTTGAAATTCTGGACGGCGAGAGTGTTTTATGGCAAAATAAAGGGGTTATCAGCCAAAATGGCCAGGCCTCATCCGGAGAATTTCCGCTGAGCCTACTGGAAAAGAAGGAACACACGTATCTGGCAAAGGCCACACTGTACAATACGGATAATACAGTGATGGAAGTGAAGGTACAACAAATCTTCCGATATGACAGACCGCAATATCTGGGCGCAGATGGCGTATATATGCAAAACGGCACCACACCGTTTTATCCGATTTATGCCTATCATGTAGGTGCCGATGCATATCAGAAGGTAGCCGAAGCAGGTGTAAACCTTGTCCAGATTGGCTCTGCTGACACGGCGGAATATGCGGTCAGTGCTCTTGATGCGGCTGAGGAAGCTGGCATCATGGGCTTTATCTGCCTATATTACGATATGAAGCCGGCCGGTCATGTGGATAATATTGAACGTACCATACGAATCCTGTCTGACTCCCGTATCCAAAATCACCCGGCATTGTATGGTTATGGGGTCATGGACGAGGTATTCCTTGGCCTTGCAGATCCCCAGCAGGATATGGAAAATTCTTACCGTCTTATCCGGATGCTGGATAAAAAGCGTCCGATTATTACGATGGAAGCCGTATCGAATTATTACGACGAATGCGGAAAATATGTAGATGTGCTCTGCATAGACCCATATAGCTCTGCGGCTGGCAAGAATGCGTCTACCTCCACTGAAATTGCGAGGGCCGCAGTTCGGTATAAAAAACCGGTGTATTCACTTTTAGAAACCTATTACAATACCCACGGGCGGTTCCCCCTGCCAGAAGACGGTCGAAATAATAATTATCAGGCACTTATTGCAGGGGCAAATGCAGTAGGCTACTTTTCAATCAGTGATTCAGACGTCGGTGCCAACGGGGAAGCGGTTGCGATTTGGGATGCCCGGGATGGCGGTAAGCTGTGGAATGCACTGGTGACCTTCGGACAGAAGGAAAAAGACCTTGCGTATGACCACTATGTCTTTGATAAATCTCCTGAATTTAACGAAGAACGTCTTTCGGATTATTGGTATTCCTCCTGGGTGGTAAACAATAAACTTTATATGGTTGTCCTTGGAATGAAGGAAGGACAGTCGAAAACCGTATCCATTCCGCTGGAAAGCTTTTCAGGGGATATCAGGCTTGGGGCCTATACGGCCAGGGTCATTGCCGGTAGAGAAAACGCCTCTGACTTTTCCGGAAACGGTACCTTGAATCTGACTATAAGTGGGGTAGAGGCTGTACTTTTTGAAATTACACCTCAGGCCGGAACGGTGGATTTTTCTTCTCTCTACACAACAAGCTTTGAGGATCTTGAGGGTCATAATTGGGCACGCCAGCAAATTCATCGCATCGGTGCACAAAACATCATGGTCGGCAAAAGTGATTGGGAGTTTGCACCCGGCGAAGCCATTTCCAAAGCAGAGCTTGCAGAGGTCTTCGGACGTGCATTAAATACAACCGTTAGCGGAAACAATTCTTCCGATACCGTAACACTCACCGAGGCACTTGCCCTTTGCCGTACCGCATTACATGCTGTATTTACCGATGAAAAAGCGGCTGCACTTGCCACTTTAGATGTGGCGGCCACCCTCCGGGGTGCTCTTGAACGCTGGGGCGTATCCATGGGCAGTACAGTGACCCGTGCCCATGCGGCAGCTCTGGCAGACAGACTTTTGTATTGGAAAGATAACGCAGATGCGGTAAATGCTATAAGCGGTTTCACCATAGAAGAAGCAGATGCTTTGGTAGCTACACTTTTAAATTCGCAAAGCACTGGCACGAAAAGCGGTGCAGGCTGGTACATGCCAGTCGGGGACGCGGTGTTTGTACAAAACATATCCGGCAGTGCCGCTGCGATACCTCTCGCGAATGGCGGAAGCTATGGGCAGATACTGGGCGGCAACACGACATTGACAGTAAGCCAATCCGCTTCCTCCGCATCCCTGCCGGCTTATGGCTTCGCACTTGTTCGCATATCCCAAGATTTAGTAGGAGGCTTCTACATTGGTAATGTTTCGGAAAAACACCTTCGCCCCGGCATTACATATACAGTACGCGGCGGCGTGGCGGCGGAATATACACAATACGGAAGTGTTAAGGAGCTTTTGGAATGTTATATGGACGGACAACAACTTACAGTAGAAGACGATGCGAATATAAAGCTCTTTACATGGGATGAACTGATGCGTCCTGTGCAGTAAAATCAGACAGGATACCTTTGAAATAAAAAACGAACTGCATATTTTTTAACCGACCCCCAAAAGTTAGACCTAAAATCTGACAATTTGGAGGTCGGTTTTTTTGAACAGGGTCGATTCTGTACGTTATGAAAATATTTTGGAAGCTTTCCTTTATTTATCTTGTATGGGAGAATGCCCGTGTTCGGCCAGATATGCACGATAGAAGGAGGAATAGGTGGCAAACCCGGCGGCTTCCGCAGCTTGGGAGAGGGTGGCACCTTCCTGTATCAGAGAGCGAGCGTAGTCAAGTCGTTTGCTGGTAATATACCGGTGTACGGTAAGGCCGGTAACCGCAGGGAAGATATGGCAAAGGTGATACTTAGAAATAAAGCAGTTTTCGGCAATGGAATCAAGCGTGATCTGCCCTGTAAAATTTTCATTTATGTATGAAAAAATATTTTTTAGTCGTTCGTTTCCTTGCTCGGCATCGGAATAGGCATTAATATTCCGGAGAAGATACAGAATTTCAAGGACAATACCGCGGACAACCGGCTGATCCGGGTCTGTGCATCGGTTTGAATATTTGCGAAGTCGCATCATCGCATCATAAAGACCACTGCTTCGTACAGTTTCAGCGTCAATTTTACTACCCATAAGTTCAGGCTGCATAAAATGTGTTTCGTATTCCGCACAGTCGTTCTGCACGAAAAAAGACGGAGAAACCCAGAGCACAAGGGACTGATATCTCTTTTGACTCATCTGGTATGCCCGGTGCATCTGGTTTTTCCGGACAATGATGACATCACCGTGACAAAGCGGATACGTATCGGCTTCTACGATAAACCGTGCTTCGCCCTCCAAAAACATATATATTTCATACTTTTCATGCACATGCAGTACAAATCTGTCATTGGAAGGATTTTCATAAATCAGGTTTCGTAGCTCAAATGATTGTTCCATAGAATCACCTCATTTGCTATAATAGCATAAAAAAGCAATAAATGCAAATAAAAAGCCAATTTTTTGCATTTTATTTTTCATTTATTTATGTTATACTTAAATAAAACATTGAATCTTAAGTGCGATATGGGACGAAAAAGGAGAAAAATATGCGAAAGGTTAGAATTGGTGTTATAGGCTGTGGAAATATGGGTAGCAACCATGTAAAAAGTATTATGGGAGGGAAAGTGCCGGCGGCAGAGCTTTGTGCCATTTGCGACGTATCCGAAGCCCGTCGGGAGACTTTAAAAAAAATGTTCCCGGATGTGCCGATTTTTTCTTCGGCGGAGGAACTAATGGACAGCGGACTTTGCGAAGCGGTTCTGATTGCCACGCCTCATTATGATCATCCGCGTCTGGTTATCGAAGCACTGGAGAAGGGTCTCCATGTTCTCAGCGAAAAACCGGCTGGCGTTTACACAAAGCAGGTACGGGAAATGAACGAAGCGGCGGCAAAAACGGATCGGGTCTTTGCGATTATGTATAACCAGAGAACAAACCCGGCGTACCAAAAGCTCCGCACAATGATACAGGAGGGCCAGCTGGGCCATATTAAGCGTGTTACGTGGATTGTAACCCACTGGTATCGACCCCAGGCATACCATGACAGCAATGTTTGGCGTTCCACATGGAAGGATGAGGGCGGCGGTGCACTCATTAACCAGAACCCCCATCAGCTGGATTTGTGGCAGTGGATGTTCGGAATGCCGGATAAGGTGTTTGCCCGGGTATGCTTCGGAAAATATCATAATATCGAAGTCGAAGACGATTTGGTGGCGTTGTTTGAATATGAAAACGGCACGATGGGAGAATATATTACCTCCACCGGCGAAGCACCGGGAACAAACCGGCTTGAGGTTGCCTGTGATATGGGTAAGATTGTCATTGAAAATAATCAAATGCTGTTTGAACGAAATGTAATTTCCGAGCGGGAGTTTGAAAAGAATAACACCCTTCCCTTCGGGAAACCGGAATGCTGGAAATGTCTGCTCCCGGTAGATGTTTCCGGTGGCGAACAGCATCAGGGCATCATACAGAATTTTGCAGAAGCCATTTTAAACGGTACAGCACTTTTGTCACCGGGCGAGGAAGGAATCCGGGGACTGACTATCTCCAATGCCATTCATCTCAGTGGCTGGACGGGAGAGACGGTGGATGTAAAAAATTTCCCCCACGACAGATTCTATGCACTTTTGCAGGAAAAAATCAGAAATTCAAATATAGAAAAACATGTAAAAGAACAGACAGTGGATACGGCAGGTACATATTGAGAGGTGACATATGTTTCTGAAAAATGAACTGGAGCTGCGAAAGCTTCCGCCGATTCCGGAAGAAGGTAATTTGCCGGACAAACGCCGTGCACGCGTTCTGGATATATTACAGAAGGAGATATACGGAGAGCGGCCGCCTGCACCGGATTTTGTGCAGAGCGTCATAGAAGACGAAGGGACGCCCGCAGACTTTGCCGGAAAAGCAAGGCTTCGTAAAATCCGCCTGACGGTCTCGGTTCTCGGTGGAACGTTTTCTTTCCCGTTCCGTCTTGTTTTCCCTACGGACAAAATGAATCTTCCGTTTGTGGTACTGATTAACTTCAGACCGGACGTGCCGGATAAATACCTTCCGGCAGAGGAGCTTCTTGACCGGGGAATCGGCTTTGCATCTCTTTATTACGAGGATGTCACAAAGGATAATAACGATTTCACCGACGGCTTTGCCGGATTTTTGGCAGAACGTGGTATCCGGTGCGGAAAGATTTCCATGTGGGCATACTGTGCTTCGCTCATACTGGACTATATTCTGGAGAATGAATCGGTGGACAGAGAACGTCTTGCGGTGGCAGGGCATTCCAGACTGGGAAAGACTGCACTATTAGCAGGCGCCTTTGACTTACGTTTTACCCATGTGTATTCTAATAACTCCGGCTGCGGCGGTGCGGCAATCGCCCGTGGCAAAAACGGAGAAACGGTAGAAAAAATCAATGAAAGATACGGCTACTGGTTCTGTGAGAAATATAAAACCTATGCAGGACGGGAAGCGGAAATGCCCTTTGATCAGCATTTCCTTCTGGCGGCCATTGCACCCCGTAAGATTTATGTAGCCAGTGCGGCGGCAGACAGCTGGGCAGACCCTGTTTCGGAATATCTAAACTGTGCGGCAGTTTCTTCCTATTATGAAGCACTGGGAAAAACCGGCTTTATCTCGGCGGATAGACTGCCGGAGATTGGAGATGTCTTCCACGCCGGTGATATTGGGTACCATCTGCGTGCAGGAGAGCACTATTTAAGCCGGGCAGATTGGAATCTGTTCCTGCAGTTTTTCCTGCAGTAAATAAACGATGAGGAGAAGAAAATGAAAACATATTTTATTGGTTGCACAAGTGTTTTGGAGGAGGACGGCTTCCTTGTGCCTTCCCGGCTGACAGAGGCACAGATGAAAGCCGTCAGCAGGAGAGAGGCATATCTGAAATGTGCCGGTTGCACGGCAGGAACAGGCATCGGTGCCGTGACGGCGGCAACGCAAGTCTCGTTTTCATATTCCATTACCAATCGGGTACGTCCAAACGCCTATGTAGATATTCTGATAGACGGAGTGTTACAGGCGGCAGAAAATTTAACAGAGGATTCCGGCGTGGCCACGCTTTTGCTACCGGGAACCGGAGAGAGGACCGTACAGCTGATGTTTCCCCACCTTGCCAGACTGCGGGTGAAGGACGTACAGTGGAATGCACCCGTGCGTCCGATTCCCAAAAAGGAACAGTTTTGGCTCTTTTTCGGCGATTCTATCACCCAGGGGATGCACAGCGCCCACCCGGCAATAACCTATCCCCGTCTTGCGGCTACTTATGCAGGCTGTGATTATATCAATATGGGTATATGCGGCGGTAAGTTTTCTGCGGAAGATATTGACCGGGTAGACAGAGAGCCGGATATTATAACCGTTGCGTTCGGCACGAATGATTGGAGGCAGGCAGAAGATAAAGAAAGCTTCCGACAGAGCGTGGAGGCGTATTTGGTTCGACTTACGGAAGTCTTTTCCTGTCGGCATATTTTCGGTATTCTGCCCACATGGCGTAATGATGCGGATGCAGTGTATGGGGGGATGACCTTTACGGAAATGCGGGAAATAATACGGAAAGAATACGAAAAATATTCCTTCATCCGGGTATTGGACGGTATGCGTCTCGTACCGCCGTTAGAAGATTTTTACGGCGATCATCAGCCGGCTGTCCACCTAAACGAAAGCGGATTCCTACATTTTGCCGCAGCACTGGTGCGGGAAAAAGAGATACAAAATGTACTGAATATATAAAAAGAAGAACGGGGGGTGCAGGAGAATCGAACTGCATCCCCCGTTTATGCTTTTTGCAGACAATAGGAATTGTGCATAAAGCCCTTGCAATTTGTGGAATAATATGGTATACTGTTTATACGGGCAAATGCCCGAAGAAAGGATGAAGACAATGGCCGAAATTATTAAAACAACAGATTTTGAAGAAAAAGTTAAGAAAGCAGATAAGCCTGTGCTTGTAGACTTTTATGCAGACTGGTGCGGTCCCTGTAAAATGCTCATGCCCACGGTAGAAAAGCTGGCGGCGGAATTTGCAGGTCGTGCCTATGTTTACAAGGTGAACACCGATGCGGACGGGGCACTGGCAGCCGGCTACGGTATTATCAGTATCCCCACCCTGATTCTTTTTAAGAACGGAGAGGAAGCGGACCGTGTGGTTGGCTTTGTGCCGGAAGAAACACTCCGCGGAAAGTTAGAAGCCTTATGCTGAACACGGAGTGGATTCGCGTCAGTATTGAAACAACCAGTGCCGGTATTGAACCGCTTTACGGGATGCTTCTTTCTATGGGAATTGAAGGGGCAGAGATAGAGGACGAGGCAGATTTTGAAAATTTTCTGGAGAATAATACCCGGTATTGGGATTATGTGGATGATGCACTTCGTGAGGCAAAAAAAGGACCTACGAAGGTAAGCGTCTATCTTAGGGATGACGAAAACGGGCGGGAGATGCTTTTGCTTCTGCGTGAAAACCTGCAGAGAATAAAGGGAGATCCGTCGCTTGGCTCTCTGGAAGTATCCCTATGTAATATTGACGAGAATGATTGGTTTGAAAAATGGAAGCAATACTATAAGCCCTTCACTGTAGGGAAAAACATCACTGTCATCCCGGCGTGGACGGACTGCGAAGGGGAAGGCGTGGTGCTTCGTATCAATCCCGGCATGCTGTTCGGCACAGGCAGTCACAACACCACCCGTCTGTGCATGACATATCTTGAGAAAATCGTTCAATCGGGTATGACTGTATTTGATGTGGGCTGCGGAAGTGGTATTTTGTCTATCTTATCACTGCTTTTGGGTGCAGAGCGTGCAGTGGCGGTGGATATTGATGCGGCGGCACCCCGTATCGCCTACGAAAATGCGGCTCTTTCCGGCATCACAAATGAAAACTATTCCGTATATTGCGGCAATGTGCTGGAAGAGACGGTGACGGAAGAGGTTTTTGACGTTGTGGTTGCCAATATTGTGGCGGACGTCATTATCCCGCTTTCTGCAAAGGTTGGCCGTTATCTGAAAAGTGGCGGTAAATTCTTATGCTCCGGTATTATCAACGATCGGGTAGAGGACGTGCTGGATGCACTCGCAGAAAATGGCTTTGCCGTGCTCTCTAAGGAGCAGGACGGGGAATGGTGGGCGATTTTAGCGGAACAAAAGTAAAAAGAAGGGCTGAAAATGGCAAGATTTTTTGTATCTCGAGATGCAATCTGCGACGGAAGGATTTATATGCAGGGTGAGGATGTGACTCATATCACAAAGGTGTTGCGTATGCGTGAGGGGGATACTTTCACTGTCTGTGACGGTGCCTGTACCGACTATCTCTGCCGTCTATCTGCGTCCGATAAAAAAACAGTAACGGCGGAGATCGTAGAACAAAAGGAAAGCACAGTGGAGCCGCCTTGCCAAATTACACTGTATCAGGGTCTGCCAAAGGGTGCGAAGCTCGACTATATTGTACAAAAATGTGTAGAAATCGGCGTCAGCCGGATTATACCCATGGTCACGGCGAGAGTGGTAAAGGAAGGCACGCCAAAGGGAGAACGCCTTTCTAAGATTGCACTGGAGGCGGCGAAGCAATCCGGGAGAGGCATTGTGCCCGAGGTGGGTGCACCCGTATCCTTTTCCGATGCCGTCCGTGAAGCGGCAGAGGCGGAGCTTTCGCTGTTCCCCTATGAATGTGAACGGGAGCAGAGCCTAAAGGCGGTACTGCGAGATAAAAAACCGAAAACCGTCGCAGTGCTTATAGGACCGGAAGGCGGCTTTACGGAAGAAGAAAAAAGCATGGCCGCAAAGGCAGGACTTAAGGTTGTGACACTGGGACGCCGGATTTTGCGTACAGAGACGGCGGGACCTGTAACTTGTGGCAATATTTTATACGAAATCGAGGGATAAAAATGCAACACAAGGCCGTCATTTTTGATTTGGACGGAACGCTTTTAGACACGCTGGAAACCCTGTCCTATTATGGAAATAAAACGCTGGAGACCCTGGGACTTGCACCTTATGAAAAGGATGCCTACCGATATATGATCGGCAACGGTGCCAAGGTGCTGATTCAGCGGATGCTGAAAGGGCGGAATGGGGAAGGCCTGTTTGATGCGGCCTATCCTATGTACATAAACGCCTATAACAGCGATACACTTTTTAAAACAGAAATTTATCCCGGCATCACCGGACTTTTAACGGCATTAAAGGAGAAAAACATTAAAATTGCCGTGCTTTCCAATAAACCGCACGAAGCCACAGTGCCCATTATCAAAAGCTTTTTCGGCGAGGAAACCTTTACGGAAATACGGGGGGCTATGGAAGGCGTACCTATAAAGCCTGATCCCACTGCGGCACTGGAAATCGCCCGAAATTTGGGCTGTGTGCCGGCGGAATGCCTGTATGTTGGCGATACGGCTGTAGATATGGAAACAGGAAAACGAGCAGGGTTTTATACCGTCGGCGTTTTGTGGGGCTTCCGGGATCGGGCAGAACTTTCCGAAGGCGGTGCAGACTGCATCATAGAAGAACCGGCAGAAATTCTGGCGTACCTGTAGGAGGAGATTATGCCTAAACTCGGTAACGACTGGGACGGCGTGATAGGCGGTGAATTCAGTAAGCCGTACTATATAACGCTCCGTGCCTTTCTGAAAGAAGAATATGAGAAGCAAACGGTTTATCCTGATATGTACAACCTGTTTTCGGCACTGAAGGCCACGCCTTATAATAAGGTTAAGGTGGTCATTTTGGGGCAGGACCCTTACCACGGACCGGGACAAGCCCATGGGATGTGTTTTTCTGTCCTGCCGGGGGTTCCGGCACCGCCGTCTCTTGTGAATATTTATAAAGAGATTGAAAGCGAGCTGGGCGGATATGTGCCGGATAACGGCTACCTGATGCCGTGGGCGGCGCAGGGCGTTCTCCTTTTGAACACGGTTCTCTCCGTGCGAGAAGGGGAGCCTAATTCCCATAAAGGGAAGGGCTGGGAGGAATTTACCGATGCCGTCATTGATGCACTGGATAAGCGAGAAAAACCCATGGTATTTCTTCTCTGGGGTGCAAATGCCCGGCAGAAGGCGGCACGGGTAAATCGACAGCGACATCTTTGCCTTTCCGCACCACATCCGAGTCCCTTATCTGCGTATAACGGTTTTTTTGGATGCGGACATTTTGAAAAAGCCAACGAATTTTTGATTGAAACGGTACAAAGCCCTATTAATTGGCAGATTCCGAATATAAATCCGCAAAAAAGTCAAATAGATATTTGACAAAACGGCGGTTTTGTAGTATAATAATACCATACAAGGTCATTATGACCAGGTGGGAGGCGTAGTTGGATATGTACAGCATCGGCGACAAGGTGGTTTACCCCATGTACGGTGCAGGGATTATCGAATCAATTGAGGAACAAGAGTTTCAGGGCATCGTAAATCAATACTATGTAATGAAGATGCCTATGGGAGACATGAAGGTCATGATCCCCATGCTGAATGCCGAGAAAATTGGTATCCGTGACGTAATTGACGATAAGGAAGCAGACAAAGTAATCAGCGAATTTGCAGCACTGGAAGCAGAATGTGAGCACAGCTGGAATAAACGGTACCGCGAAAATATGCTGAAGATCAAGGGCGGCGATATTTACGAGGTGGCCACGGTGGTGAAAACACTGATGTGCCGTGATAAAACCAAGGGTCTTTCCACCGGCGAAAAGAAAATGCTGACAAATGCAAAGCAGATTCTTGTAAGTGAGCTTGTCCTTGCAAAAAATATAGCGCAGGAAGAAATTGAGCGGATGTTCACGGAAGCACTGCGCGAGCAAGAATAGAGAAAGGCAAACCGGACGTCTTTTTAGGGCGGCCGGTGGTCTGGTATATGAATGAAAGAATCGTAGCGGTGGTTACCGCTGCTGGAAAAGGCACTCGGATGGGTGCAGATAAAAATAAACTATTACTTGAGGTTTCGGGGCGTCCGGTGCTTGCATGGACGCTGGAGGCTTTTGAAGGTTGTCCCCTCGTTGACGAAGTTCTGATCGTCGCAAACGAACAGGACATCTTTTCATATAGAGATATTGTTGTGGCGGAGAATTTCCGCAAGGTAACAACCATTGTGTGCGGTGGCGAAACCCGGGCCGAAAGTGTGTACAGAGGCATCTGTGCCGCAGAAAATGCGGATATCGTAATTATTCATGACGGTGCACGTCCACTGGTAACGCCGGCAATCATTGCGGATACGGTGGAGGGAAGTCGGGAAACCGGTGCGGCCATTGCGGCAGTACGGGCGGTTGACACGATCAAGCGAGTGGAGAACGGTATCATTTTGGAAACGCCGGACAGGGAGACAATCTGGCAGGCACAGACGCCACAGGTTTTTCGTCGCAGTCTGATTTTGGAAGCGATGGAGAATTGTGTCGGAACCATTACCGACGATGCTTCGGCGGCAGAAAAGATGGGAGAGCGTGTACGGGTCATTGATACCGGTTATGAGAATATTAAGATTACCACGCCCTTTGACCTGATACTTTTAGAAGCTGTGCTGGAGGCGAGGAAGAAAGCATGATGCGGATTGGACATGGGTACGATGCCCATAGATTTGATGAAGAAAGGCCGCTGTATCTGGGCGGTGTTCCGATTTCGGAAACCGGAGGATTGCTGGGACATTCCGATGCCGATGTGGCACTGCACGCACTGATGGATGCCATGCTGGGTGCACTGGCACTGGGAGATATCGGCAAGTTTTTCCCACCCACTGATGCGACGTGGAAGGATGTTCGCAGTACAGAGCTTCTGCGAATTGTGTGTAAAAAAATAGCGGAAGCCGGTTATACGCTTGGAAATGCAGACATCACGGTTGTAGCACAAAAACCCCGTCTGTCACCCTACATTGACCGTATGCGACGGGCGATTGCAGATGTGGCGGGGACGGAGATCTCCAACATAAGCGTGAAGGCAACGACGACGGAGCGAATGGGTTTTACAGGCAGAGAGGAAGGTATTGCGGCAGAAGCTGTATGTCTTTTATATAAAAATAAGTAAAAGGAGTCAGGAAGTTGTATTTTTCGTGTAAGTATGCAAAAAGTTATGTAACACAAAAGGAAATGGAAGGGCTTGCGGCACAGGTCAGTGCGGCACATACCCTTTTGCACGAAAGAAAAGGGCAGGGCAATGACTATACAGGCTGGCTGGATTTGCCGGAGAAAATAGATGTCGAGGCGTATGCCAGGGTTAAGGCTGCGGCGGCAAGGATTGCACAGCAATCGGAGGTACTGATTGTAATTGGCATCGGCGGGTCCTATCTGGGGGCAAAAGCGGCTGTTGAAATGCTCACATCGCCGTTCTTTAATTATCTGCCCAAGGAAAAACGCTCCGCACCGCAAATTTTATTTGCAGGGCACAATATCAGCGGCACATATCTGGATGCACTCATGGACTTTGTGGGCGACAAGGATTTTTCGGTAAACGTCATTTCTAAATCCGGCACAACTACAGAGCCGGCAATCGCCTTCCGCTTTTTCAAGCTTCTCCTTGAAAAGAAATATGGCAAGGCGGAGGCAAAAAACCGTATTTATGTTACAACAGATAAAAGCCGCGGTGCACTTTTTGCTTTAGCAAAGGAAGAGGGCTATGAACGCTTTGTAATTCCCGATGATGTGGGCGGTCGGTATTCTGTTCTGACGCCGGTGGGACTTTTGCCTATCGCGGCGGCGGGGATTGATACGGATGCAATGCTTTCGGGTGCAAGGGATGCCATGGGGGCATACGGCATCGATTCGATTGAGAAAAACGATTGCTACGCGTATGCGGCGGCGAGAAATATACTGTACAGAAAAGGAAAAACCACAGAAGTGCTTGCCAATTATGAAGGCAGTCTCCATTACTTTGCGGAGTGGTGGAAGCAACTGTACGGCGAAAGCGAAGGGAAAGACGGCAAGGGTATTTTCCCGGCGGCAGTGGATTTTTCCACAGACTTACATTCTATGGGTCAGTATCTGCAGGATGGTATGCGTAATCTGTTTGAAACCGTTTTACATGTTCAGAATCCCCCGGCAGATGTCGCGGTGCCGGCGATGGTGGGGAATGTAGACGGTCTTTCCTTCCTGGAGGGCAAAACGGTAAACCATGTAAATCGGCAGGCGTTTTTAGGAACGCTGATGGCACATACCGACGGTGGCGTACCCTGTCTTTTGCTGGAAATGGAAGCACAGGATGCGTACAATTTCGGGAAGGCGGTATACTTCTTTGAAAAGGCCTGTGGCATAAGCGGATATCTTTTAGGGGTCAACCCCTTTGACCAGCCGGGCGTAGAGGCATATAAAAAGAATATGTTTGCACTTTTAGGAAAGCCGGGCTATGAGGCGGAAGGTGAGAAGCTTTTACGCCGTCTTGGAGAAATATAATTAGTAAAAAACAGCATTCTTGCTGTTTGAAATAAACAATGAAAGGTTGGCGAAAAATATGATAAGAGTAATTCTTGGTGAAAAAGGAACGGGTAAAACCAAAATGCTGCTGGACAGCGTACATGCAGCGGTGGAGAGTGAAAAAGGCAATGTTGTCTTTATCAACAACGGTTCTCAGCATATCACAGACGTAAGCCATAAAATTCGTCTCGTTGATACTTCCGAATTTTCTATAAAGAACTACGAAGAATTTTACGGACTGGTTTGCGGTATTCTGGCACAGAATTATGATGTTTCCTACATTTTTGTGGATAGCATCACCAAAATTGCATCCGGCGAAGAGGCAGCACTGGAAGAACTTCTGGAAAAGCTGGAGGCAATCTGCCAAAAGTTTGAAGTGCAGATTGCGATGACAATCAGCATGAGCGTGGCAGATGCAAGCGAAAAAATTAAGAAATTTGCCTAAAACCGGGTTTTAACCGGAGGAGGCAGAAAGGGATGTAACTACATGAATTACAAGAGCACCCGCGGCAGTGCGGCAGTTTCCGCTTCGGCGGCCATTGTAAAGGGCTTGGCACCGGACGGCGGCTTATATGTACCTGAATTGTTTCCGACCTTGGGGGATGCCAAGTCTTTTATCGGGCTTTCTTATAAGGAACGGGCGAAGAAGGTGTTGTCGGCATTTCTGCGGGACTTTACGCCGGAAGAAGTAGAACACTGCGTGAATGCGGCCTATACGGCGGAAAAATTCGGTTCGGAGGAGATTGCACCTCTTTGTCGAATCAACGAAAGCACCCATATTCTGGAGCTTTGGCATGGACCTACATGTGCGTTTAAGGATATGGCACTGCAGATTCTGCCCCATCTCCTCACAGTGTCCATGCGGAAAAACGGAATCGAGGACGAGGTGGCCATTTTGGTGGCAACCAGCGGTGACACGGGCAAGGCAGCTCTGGAAGGCTTCCGGGACGTGGATGGGACACGGGTACTTGTGTTCTTTCCCCGGGACGGTGTAAGTAACATACAACGGAAGCAGATGGTCACCCAGGAAGGCAACAACGTTGGCGTAGCGGCAGTCGAGGGCAATTTTGACGATGCACAAAACGGCGTAAAAGCGATTTTCACAGACGCAGAATACGGTGCGTTTCTGCACGAAAACGGTATTGTACTTTCTTCTGCCAACTCCATTAACTGGGGACGGTTGGTGCCGCAGATTGTGTATTATGTTTCCGCATGGGTGTCCATGACGGAAAAAGGCGAGCTTCTTGAAGGCGAGCATTTTAACGTGGTTGTACCTACGGGCAACTTCGGTAATATTCTGGCGGCATATTATGCTAAAAAAATGGGCGTGCCCATTGCACGGCTGATTTGTGCCTCCAATGCAAACGATGTACTTACAGAGTTTATCCATACAGGTGTATATAATCGAAAACGGGATTTCCACCTGACAATTTCACCGTCTATGGACATTCTGATTTCCAGCAACCTGGAACGGTTTTTATATGATATTTCTGATGAAAATGCCGAAAAGGTTACAGCCTGGATGGAAAGCCTGAAGACGGAGGGCGGATACCGTGTGGACAGCGAAACACTGGTGAAGATGCAAGACATTCTTTGGGCCGGTAGCTGTGATGATCAGGCAACGCTTTCCACAATCCGCGAAACATACGAAAAGTATGGGTATCTGGCTGACACCCATACAGCAGTAGCTCTTCGGGTATATGAAGACTATGTGAAGAAAACGGGTGATGCTACCAAAACGGTAGTCGCGTCTACAGCAAGCCCGTATAAGTTTGGTCAGAGCGTTTTGGGGGCGATAGCCGACAGCGTTCCTGCTGACGATTTTGAAATTCTTTCTGCGATAGAAAGAAAAAGCGGACTTCCGGTGCCGTCGGCACTGGGCGAGCTCCGCAATAAACCTGACCGGTTTAGTATGACCTGCCCGCCGGATAAAATGCGGGATGCGGTCAATACGCTTTTAGGGATTTAAACAAAAACGAAACCGCCCTGCGGAAAAGGGGTTCCTTCCCGCAGGGCGGCGGCGTGTACGAAAGACTCAGAAACAGTCGTCACATTTTGTCTTGTCCACAAAGGTGGCACAAAGAGTCCCCTCACAGCCGGAACCGCTGCAAGGGCTGACTTCAATTTCCGATGCAGTGCATCTGCCGTCGCAATCGTTGAAGTGACAGCTTTCCACACTGCATTTAACATCCCGGAGTGCTTCGTGTTTTGTATAGGGTTGCATAGAAAAAACCTCCTTCAAATTTGGCTTTCGTATATAGCTTGCTCAAAAATTCTGATTGTATACTAAAGGGAGAATATTATGGCTATTTTTGCCATGTCAGACCTACATCTGCCACTCGGAATTGATAAACCGATGGACGTTTTCGGCAGTGGCTGGGAAAACTATGTGGAACGGATTTCCGAAAATTGGAAATCTACGGTCAAAGAAACAGATACAGTGCTGATTGGCGGCGATGTTTCCTGGGCGACATACTTAGAAGAGGCATTGCCGGATTTTCATTTCATTGAAAATCTGCCCGGCCGGAAGCTGATTTCCAAGGGTAACCATGACTATTGGTGGACAACTGCCGCAAAGCTTTCGGCTTTTTTAACCGAAAATCAATTTAAAACGATTACCTTCCTGCACAATAGCAGTGTACTTTCCGACGGGTATGCCATATGTGCCTGCCGTGGGTGGAAATCCCCGTTTGAGTCGGATTTTAACGGGGAGGACCGAAAAATTTACGAGCGGGAAATGATGCGTCTGCAGCTGTCCTTAAAAGAAGGGGAGAAGCTTTCGGAAAAACGGATTGTGATGATGCACTATCCGCCGGACGTTGGTTTTGCGGAAATACTGGACGAATATAACGTAGAATTCTGCGTGTACGGACATCTGCACGGCAGAGGTGCGTGGAATAAATTTGCACAGAGCGAACGGGATTTACTCGTTTCGGCAGACTATCTGTCGTTTATGCCGAAATGTATTGTAGAATAGAGAGGAGAGACCTTTTATGGCAATTACCATGCAGGAAGTTGAACATCTGGCCAAGCTGTCAAAGCTTGCACTTTCCGAAGAAGAAAAGGAACGGCTGACAGGGGAGATGCAGAGCATTCTGTCTTTTGCGGACAAGCTTTCCACATTGGAAACGGCGGCAGACCCCACTATGTTTGCGGCAGACGGACAAAACGTGTTCCGCAGGGACGAAATTAAACCGTCCTTGCCCACAGCGGCCATTTTACAGAACGCACCGGAGAAGGATATGGAATGCTTCGTGGTGCCGAAAACGGTTGAATAGAAAGGACGGATATCTATGCTGTATACACTGACGGCACATGATTTGTCGGAAAAACTGAAAAGCCGGGAAATCTCCGCTGCCGAGCTCACAAAAGCCCAACTCGACCGGATTGCGAAAGCTGAGCCGGAAGTCGAAAGCCTTTTGACCGTGACAGCGGAAGAAGCCATAAAAAAAGCAGAGGAAGTTGATAAAAAGCTTGCCCGGGGAGAAGCGGTTTCGCCTCTTGCTGGTATCCCGATGGCGATTAAAGATAATATTTCTACGAAAGATGTACGGACAACCTGTGCATCTAAAATGCTCTATAATTATGTGCCTCCTTACAATGCAACGGTGGCAGAACGGCTTTTTGCCGCGGATGCCATTATGATAGGAAAGGCAAATATGGACGAGTTTGCCATGGGCTCTTCCACGGAAAACTCCTATTTTAAGAAGACGAAGAATCCGAGAAATACAGCGCATGTGCCCGGCGGCTCTTCCGGCGGCAGTGCGGCGGCAGTGGCCGCTGATGAAGCGGTTTTTGCCCTTGGTTCCGATACAGGCGGCTCCATTCGCCAGCCGGCCTCCTTCTGCGGTGTGGTCGGCATGAAGCCTACCTATGGGCTTGTGTCTCGCTATGGACTGATCGCTTTTGCATCCTCCCTTGACCAGATTGGCCCGATAACCAAAGATGTACGGGACTGTGCCACGGTGCTGTCCGTAATTTCCGGCAAGGATGCGAAGGATTCTACTTCGCTATCTTCTGATGTACCGGACTATCTGGGTGCCCTTACGGGGGAATGTAAAGGAATGCGGATTGGTATTCCGAAAGAATACTTTAGTGATGCAGTAGACCCGGACGTGCGGCGTGCTGTTTTAGATGCGGCAAAGGCATATGAAGCGATGGGGGCTTGTTTGGTGGAATGTACACTGCCCATGCTGGATTATGCACTGGAAACTTATTATTTGATTTCTTCCGCAGAGGCCAGCTCCAATCTGGCACGCTATGACGGTGTGCGGTACGGTTTCCGCGCCGAAGGCTGTAAGGACCTGGAGGAACTGTTCCTCCGCACAAGAAGCGAAGGCTTTGGGCAGGAAGTAAAGCGGCGTATTATGCTGGGTACTTTTGTTCTCAGCAGTGGCTACTACGACGCATATTATAAAAAGGCACAGAAAACACGTACCCTGATTTGCCGGGATTTTGCACGCGTCTTTGAAAATGTTGACTGTATTCTGACACCCACATCCCCCTGTACGGCATGGAAGTTCGGAGAAAAGTCGGCTGACCCGGTACAGATGTATCTGGCGGATATCTGCACAGTATCGGTAAACATTGCCGGCCTGCCTGCACTGAGTATGCCCTGCGGTACAGATGCCGCCGGTCTTCCAATCGGTGTACAGCTTATCGGTGGCAGACTGCGTGACGATGTGATTCTTCGGGCCGCATACGCCCTGGAACAAAACGGAAAGGGAGGCAGATAGTATGAAATACGAAACTGTAATCGGACTGGAAGTCCATGCAGAGCTTGCCACGAAAACGAAAATCTACTGTAGCTGTGAAAATAGCTTCGGCGGCGATACAAACACCCGTTGTTGCCCGGTTTGTATTGGGCTTCCCGGTGCACTGCCTGTTTTAAACCGCACCGTGGTGGATTATGGCATCAAAGCCGGTCTTGCCATGCATTGCCGGATTGCTTCCTATTGTAAGCAGGATCGTAAAAACTATTTTTATCCTGATCTTCCAAAGGCATACCAGATTTCCCAGTTTGACCTACCGTTATGCGAGGAAGGATTTGTGGAAATTGATACGGATGCCGGTATGAAAAATATTGGTATCACCCGGATTCACATTGAGGAGGACGCAGGCAAGCTGCTCCATGCCGAGGGCGCGAACTTCTCCCTTGTGGACTATAATCGTGGCGGTGTGCCGCTAATTGAAATTGTCAGTGAACCGGATATGCGTTCGCCGGAGGAGGCAATGGCATTTCTGGAAGCGATTAAATCCACCCTCCAGGCCATCGGCGTTTCCGATTGCAAGATGCAAGAGGGCTCTCTCCGGTGCGATATCAATGTTTCCGTTCGTCCCGAGGGACAGAAGGAATTCGGCGTACGCAGTGAGTGCAAAAACGTCAACTCCTTCCATGCGGCTGTCCGTGCCATTCGGTTTGAACGGGACAGACAGATTGCGATTTTAGAGGCCGGGGGCACGGTGGAACAGGAAACCAGGCGTTGGGACGATGCAAAAGGCGAAAGCTTCCTGATGCGTTCCAAAGAGGAGGCACAGGATTACCGCTATTTCCCTGAACCGGATTTAGCACCGATTTATGTCGATGCGGCTTGGGTAGAAAGCCTACGCGAAACGCTGCCGGAGCTACCCCAGGAAAAGAAAAAAAGGTATGTAACCGATTATGGTCTGCCGAAATACGATGCAGGTCTTTTGGGGGCGTCTCTCGGTCTTTCCAAGCTGTTTGAAGAAACGGTGGCACAAGGTGCGGCACCGAAAGCGGCTTCCAACTGGCTTTTAGGTGAAATCAGCAAAATCCTAAACGAAACCATGCTGGACGCCGAAGCTATTCCATTCGGCGGCGAGGCACTGGCGGAGCTGATCGCCATGATTGAAAGCGGTACCATTTCCGGCACGATTGCAAAGCAGGTACTCCCTGAAATGTTTGAAGGAAAGAAGGGGGCGAAGCAGATTGTAGAGGAAAAGGGCCTCTCGCAGATTAGCGACGAGGGTGCCATTGTAGACATGATAAAGGAAGTTCTGGCACAAAATGAGGCGGCTGTTGCGGACTTCCGTGCCGGTAAGGAAAAGGCCATCGGTTTTTTGACCGGTCAGGTTATGCGTGCCTCAAAGGGTAAGGCGAATCCGGGCGTTATTCAGACAAAACTCCGTGAAGCACTGGAAGCCTTGCGGTAATAAGAGTATATAGTTACAGTAAAACATCTGAGCAGTGCGAAAATTTTCGCACTGCTTTTTTTGTAAAAAAAGCTTGACAATTTATAAAAATATGGTATACTATAAAAGTTCTAAAAATTAAACATAAAATAGAAATTAGTTCTAAACATAGAGGTGGAGAAATGGAAAAACGCTTATGTCTGTCTGCCATAAAAGCAGAATACAAAGGGCTCACCGTAAAAGAAAAGCAGGTAGCAGATTTCGTTCTGCAAAATGCGGAAGCCGTTGTGTCCATGCCCATTGGTATACTTGCGGAGAGGGCAGGTGTAGTCAAATCTGTGGTTATACGCTGTTGCAAGTCTTTGGGCTTTAGCGGATACCTGGAGCTGAAGCTGTCCCTGTCCCGAGAGCTTGCCCGAAACGAGCAGTTCGAGTTTACACCGTATATCAGCAACAAGGATGGCCCCTCCGAAATTCTGCATAAAATTTTTTCTGCTAACATTAAAACACTGCACGATACGGCAAGGGGGCTTGACCGGACGTGCCTTGCAAAGCTTGTGGATTTACTGTCCTGTGCCCGAAATATCTATATTTACGGTATCGGCACATCTGCCGGTATCGTCAGTGATTTTCAGTACAGGCTGATGCAGCTGGGCCATGCGGCATTTTGCTTTACAGATATTGCTTCTATGAAGGTTTCTACGCTGAATATTCAACCCGGAGATGTGGCTATCGGCATTTCCAACAGCGGACGCACGGTTGCCACGGTGGATACCCTACGCCTTGCACGGGAGCGGGGTGCAAAAACGGCGTGTATTACAAGCTACCCTTCCAGCGATATCATAAAGGAAAGTGACTACCCCCTTGTGATTTTCACGGATGAAATTCAGTACCCGATAGAAGCTATATCCGCTCGCATTGCCCACATTAGTGTGCTGGATGCCATCGCCGTTTCCCTTTCGGCAAAAAATTATGAAGAGGCTGTGGAACGGGCCGCGCAAACGCGGGATTTAATCGACACAGTACGGTATTAGGAGGAACAGAAAATGAAGAAAAACAGACTTATTTTTGCAGTGGTGTATCTTGCGTATACCGCCATTTATATTGCCCGGATTAACCTTTCCCAGGCCGGACCCTCACTGATAAGCACAAGCATATTGGACGAGGTCCAGATGGGGATTTTGGGTAGCGTATTTTCTACGGTATACGCCATAGGTCGATTGATTAACGGGGGCCTCAGTGACCGGCAACCGCCCTACCGGATGCTCACAATCGGGCTCGCCGCGGCAGGCGTCAGCAATGTTTTGGTTGGCTTCTTTCCGCCCTATATCGGCATTTTTCTCCTATGGACCGCCAATGCCTACGCCCAGTCCATGCTCTGGAGCTCTGTACTTTGTGTGGTTTCCGGCATATACGAAAAAGAGGTTGCCAAGAAAAAGACCTCGGCGATGGTAACGTCGGTTGCCATGGGTAATATTCTCGGTATTGTCATCAATACCTTTTTGATTACCCGCCTCGGTGTCCGGTTTGCTTTTTTTGTTCCGGGTATCCTGACGGTGATTTTGGGCATTCTTGTCTTTTTTACTACCCGACACATAAAGCCTGTGGAGGGAACGGAGAAAAAACACATGTCCATGTGGAAACTTTTGAAAGACCGGGAACTCCTTTTGATGAGTGCACCGGCTATGTTCCACGGCGTGATGAAGGAAAATATCAGCCTTTGGATGACCGTATATATTGTTGATAAATTCAGCGTGGATTTATCAACCTCTTCCTACTATGTGCTGTTGATTCCTGTCCTGGGCTTTTTGGGAAGAAGCGTCTATCCTTTGAGTCTAAAGCTTTGCCGTGGGAGAGAGAATACAGTGTCGCTTGCCGGCTTTATCCTGTGCACAGCTGCAGCGATGCTCCTTTCTGTAGGGCGGGTTGGAATGGTCACCTCGGTTTTGGCTCTGAGCCTGATCTACGCCGCAGTTTCCATGATTAACACCTCCATTTTGTCGATTTATCCGCTACACTATTTGAAAACCGGGAACGTAGCCTCCGTCAGTGGTATTATGGATTTTGCTACATATTTGGGCGGCGGTATTGCAAGCGTGATATACGGCGTTGTAATAAAGGCCTTCGGATATCAGCCTATGTTTATCTCCTGGGTTGTCATATCGCTGGTTTCCGTTGTATTTATCCATCGGATCAACCGCTTTCGTGCAATCGAAAGTGCATGAGCCCTTTTTTTACAGGAACACCGTAAAAACAATTGACAAATTCGTACTTTCTGTGTATAATATAGGAAATTAGATTAAATGTAAAACGGAAAGGACGAAAGGAAATGGATAAAATACAGGTAGCAACCGAAAAATTCAGCGAGCTGATTCGTTCCCAGCTGGAGCGGGTGGAGCGTATGAAGGCGGAGAAGGACTTTATTGATTATGCTAAGCTGGATACGATTATAATCGGTGTTGTCGGTGGTGACGGCATTGGTCCTGCCATTACAGCGGAAGCACACAGAATCATGGAATACCTTCTGGAAGACGAGGTAAAGGCGGGGAAGGTTGAATTTCGCGTTATTGACGGATTGACTATTGAAAACCGCGTTAAGGTTATGAAGGCCATTCCGGATGATGTTATGGAACAGCTGAAGGCTTGTCACGTTATTCTGAAAGGCCCGACCACTACACCCCGTGCAGGTGACCCGTGGCCCAATATCGAAAGTGCCAATGTGGCAATGCGTAAGGCACTGGATCTTTTCGCAAATGTCCGCCCGGTCAAAGTGCCGGAACAGGGCATCGACTGGACGTTCTTCAGAGAGAATACGGAAGGCTCCTATGCCCTCGGCTCAAACGGCGTGCATGTGGATGACGATTTAGCTTTCGATTTTTGCGTAACCA
Source organism: Oscillospiraceae bacterium (assembly GCA_015068765.1). Classification (GTDB taxonomy): domain Bacteria; phylum Bacillota; class Clostridia; order UMGS1883; family UMGS1540; genus SIG447. The sequence continues at coordinate 22,378 of SVJY01000010.1, read as the reverse complement.
CCACGGACGGTACGGAGCGAATTGCCCGTGCAGCCTTTGAGTATGCAAAGAAAATGGGGAAAAAGCGTGTTTCCATTGTAACGAAAGCAAATGTTGTTAAGACCACAGACGGTAAATTCCTGCGGATTTGTAAGGAAATCGGCGAGGAATATCCCGGGATTGAGGTGGATGACTGGTACATTGATATTATGACGGCAAAGCTGGTGGACGAAAAACGCCGTCAACAGTTCCAGGTGTTGATTTTGCCCAATCTATACGGCGATATTCTGACAGATGAAGCCGCAGAATTCCAAGGCGGCGTGGGCACAGCCGGTAGCTCTAATATGGGTAAGCGGTACGCAATGTTTGAGGCGATTCACGGCTCTGCACCCCGTATGGTAGAAGAGAACCGTGCCCAGTATGCAGACCCCTGCAGTATTATCCGTGCGGCGGCCATGCTCCTGGAGCACATCGGCTTCGTGGAGAAGGCAGAGCGTCTTACACGTGCACTGGATAAATGTATGTTTGAAGAAAAGAAGCTGGTGATTACCGGCCGAGCAGACGGGGCTACCGGTGCCGAGTTTGCTGATTATGTGATGGAGACCATCCGGAATATTTAGAACAGCGAAACGATTATGAAAAAGGTATCTAAAATGGTAATACGGCGTTTGCCGCGATACTTCCGCTATCTCAGCGACCTACATGCGGCAGGCGTGGAGCGGATTTCATCCACGGAGCTGAGCCGGAAGATGCATGTCACGGCATCCCAGATAAGGCATGACCTGAATTGCTTTGGTGGCTTCGGTCAGCAGGGCTACGGTTATAACGTGGAACAGCTGCATAAAGCTATCGGTGATATTTTGGGACTTTCCAGACACTATAAATTGATTATTATCGGTGCCGGTAATCTCGGGCACGCACTGGCAAATTACGCCGGTTTCGTAAGGCGTGGTTTCCGTCTCGTAGGTATGTTTGATATCGATCCCGACGTCGTGGGGAAGACGGTGCAGGGTGTTACCGTTGAACACATGGATGCACTGGAAGCGTTTTGCAAGCGAGAAAAACCGGAAATTGCAGTTTTGACCGTGTCCAAGCCGGCGGCCGTAGAGGTTGCGAATCGTCTGCCGGGGCTGGGCATCCGGGGAATCTGGAATTTCTCCTTTATGGAGCTTACGCCGCCGGAGGGAATATATGTGGAGAATGTGCATCTGAGCGATAGTCTGATGACTCTTTCACAGCACATCACCGCAAATTCAGAAATAACGCAATAAAAAACTGCCGTAAACGACTGGCGTGACCCAAAGAATCAGCCTTTTGATTTAAAACCATATTTTTCCACGAAAAAACCGCTCCCAAAATTGTTTGTTTTTTTGGGGGCGGTTCAGTTTTTATCGGAGCCGGTATTTTATATAACGGAAACGACCGAATATTATTCAATCGTCATATCAATTTGTGCACTTTTCGTTTCGCCCGGCTTTAAGGGATAGAGGTCACGCTTTGTCTCAAGGTCATCCACCACATGCAGATAAGCAGGCACGCTCTGCCAGGGCTCGATACAAACATAGGGTGCATCGCTCTTCGGTGCATGCCAAAAACCGAGGTACTGCATATCGGGATAGTGGACGGTTACGCTTTTCGCTGTTTTATCGGATTTTAGCGTTACAGAGTGGCACATATCCTTAATAAAAATAGCATCGTCATCAAATAAATCATGTGTCAGGCGAAGAATTTTGCCGTCTTCCAAATTAAAGGGCTCGGTATTGTCCGTTGTGTAGCAGGAATCAAACAGCATTTTTTTTGCAGGTGTTTGGCACGCAAATTCGAGATAATAGTCTTCAAAGGCACCTTCGCCTCCTAACGGAACATTAAACCCAGGGTGTCCGCCAAAAGCGGAATACATGACATTTTCGCCGGTATTTTTGGCGGTATATTTCATTTGGACGGTGTTTCCTTTTAAAGCGTATTCAACAAAATATTCAAAATCAAAGGGATACATTTTCTTCGTTTCCGCATTCGCTTTTAAAACGAAAACAATCGTATCCTCCGTATGCTTTACAACCGCAAAAGTGGAATTTTTAGCAAAGCCGTGCAGCATCATTTCATATTCCTTGCCCCGGTATGTATATATGCCGTTCGTTAGTCTTCCACAGATAGGGAAGAGATTACAAGCCCTGCCTGCCCAGTATTTTGCATCACCCTGCCATAAATATTCACAGTCCCCCTTTTGTATCGACATCATTTCAGCCCCTTCGTCAGAAATGACAACGGTAAGCGTCTCGTTCTTAATCGTATAATCCATAGTTTTACCCTCCGTAATTTTTTTTCATTGTACCACAAAGTCCCATAAATTTCAATAAAATAATTTTAAAATCTTAAAAATTCTTTCCCATTGTATAGAAAAGGATAAATTCTTGCTTTTTTCGTTTATGTATGATACAATAAAACTATAGAAAACGCATTTTTGCCACAAAACCGGATGCGCATTAAATAATTTTGAAATGCAGGAACTTTTTCTCTTTTTTGTCAGTCTAATAGATAAACACATAGAAAGTGAGGAATCGGGTATGAAAAAGATCGCAACATTTTTAGCAGGTTTACTGCTGTTTTCCGTAGGGGGAACCGTGGCGACTGCGGACAGCACAGAGGAGATGGCAACGGCCATTGCTCTGGTCAAGGAAAGAGTGGAAATCCCGGAAAACTGTACAGAATTCAACGGACGAAAGAATGTGTATGAAGGCGAAACGAGCTGGGAGTTTTCATGGGCAACCCCGGAAGAGGTTACGCCACAGATGCAGATACGTGTAACCCTTCGTGCGGAAAATATTATTTCCGGTTTTTCTTCCTATTTGTCCAAAGAGACTGCATATAAGCCGGGCAAAACATTACCGCTTTTGTCTTCGGAGGACGTAATTTGTAAGGCAGTGGATTTCTGTGCCGCGATGAACCCTACTCTGGCAAGCCAGTATACCGCAGAGGCTGTGGCAACACTTTCCGGTGATCATTACAGCATATTGGTGCCTCGTATCGTGGAAGGCATTCCTGTGTACAATAACAGTGCAAATCTTTGGATTTGCAGTCAAACAGGGCAAGTAGAAACCTTTAACCTGACCCATTCTGAAAAGTCTGTATTTACCGGCACAGAAGGCAGTATCGATATAGAAGCGGCACAGGCGGCTTATAAGCAGAACGGTTATATGCGACTGGAATATCGGTTCTTTAACGAAGAAGCAAAACTTGTTTATGTACCCGGAAAAACGGAAAATCTGATTTCTGCCATGACGGGTGAACCGTTTACACCCGGTGGCGATGGGACAGTTTTTGATAAAGAAGCAGGCAGAGCGGAAAGCATGATGGCGGCAGATTCGGTAAACGGTGTAGCTGCAACGCTTACACCGCAAGAAAGAAAAGCGGTAGAGGAAGCGGCAGGCTTGCTTTCTTATGAGGAGGCTACAGCAAAACTGAAGTCCGTGCCTTACTTCCATATTCCTGCCGAAGCAACATTGGAGGCTGGCAACACATATAAGGATGCAAACGGACGGTATATACTGCGTGTCAGCCTTGGCGGTAAGGACATGAATTATACCTACGGAGAGCTGGACGGCGAAACCGGTGAAATTCTGTACTATTATACGAATAATCGAAACGAGGAAAAAAAGGTGCAGAATGGGGAAGCGGCACAGGCTGTCTACGATGCGTTTGTGGCGGCATATCTTAGTGCCTACCAAGGCTCTCTGTCCGAGAAGAAAATTGATGTGACGGAATATGGAGTGAATATTACGGCGGAGCGAGAAGAAAACGGAATTCCGGTCTACGGGGATGCCGTAACAGTGACAGTGGATGGAAATGGAAACATTACGAGCTATCGACTGAATTGGCAACAAAATAAAACATTCCCTTCGCCGGATGGTATCCTTTCGGAGGATGAGGCATATGCGATTCTTTTTGGAAACGGTGCACCCCGCCTTAGCTATTATGCAGAGAGTGGGCAGGGAACAGTAATATACGTCACCGATAGCAGAGAATTCAGCTTTATCGCTGCCGGAGACGGCACGCTCTTAAACTATGACGGAAAACCATACATAAACAAAACGGCAGGGGCGTATACAGATGTGGCGGGACACTACGCCGAGGAGGCCATTTTAGCACTGGCTTCCGTCGGTGCTCGGCTCGGAGATTCTGCTTTTATGCCGGATGCGATTATTACACAGGCGGAATTTGTGGGCTTGGTTTCCAACTGTATTATGGACTATTATCCGCTTGTTGACGGTGCACCCGACCAGGCACGCCTGTATTCCTTCGCTGTAAACCGCGGCATTTTGCCGGCATCGGAAAAAGCCCCGGATACACCGCTGACGAGGGAGCTGGCAGTGGCATATCTTTTGCGTGCCATGGACTATGGTGCATTTGCAGAAATCGAAGGAATTTTCCGCTGTGATTTTGCAGACGAAGCCAATATAACACCTGCCCTCTACGGTTATGTGGCCATAGCCAAAGGTATGGGGCTTGTCCGCGGCGACGGGAACGGTAATTTTGCACCCAATCGGGAGATTACAAGAGGCGAAGCTGCTGTCATTATCTATAATTATTTAAAATAGAGGTGAAAAAGATGCAGAGTTTACGCGTGGAAGCCGGAACAAGAACCCAGAAGAAGGAATCGGGAATGGTCAAGCATCATGCCCATAAGAGCTATGAAATCTATTATCTAAAGAGCGGTGAGAAGAACTATTTTATTGAGGATAATGTTTATCCACTCTTACCGGGCGATTTTGCACTGATTTCCGGCTATGTTCTGCATAAAACCAGCGGAAAGAATTTCGAGCGGATTCTGCTGAATTTTGAATATGAAGATATACCGGAACCGCTTAGGGAAGCGGTGGACACCTGCTTTTCCAAGGTAGTTATTCATACGCCGGCCAACAGCCGGCAGTATATAGAGCTTCTCCTGGAAAGAATGAATGCAGAGTATTTAGAAAACGGGTCCCGTATTTTTCTGGCGGCACAATTTGCGTGCTTAGTACTGGAAATTGCACGGTTTTCTGCGGCAAGGAGCAAAGCCCCGGATGCAGCGACACGGCAGATTTTGGAGATTGTCCGCTTTATTAACCAGAATTATGCGGAGGAGCTGAGCGTAGAGAAGCTTGCGGAGAGAGCATTTTTAAGCCGTTCGCATTTTTGCCGGCAGTTTAAAAAGGTGACGGGTTTTTCGCCGATCGAATATATCCATAGTATGCGTCTTCGCTCTGCCGAAAATCTTCTGGAAAACACAGAGCTTTCCATTACGGAAATCGCCTTGCAAAGCGGATTTTCCAGCAGTAACTATTTCGGCGATCTTTTCCGTCGGTATCGAGGCATGTCACCGCGGCAGTGGCGAAATCTTACCCGTGCCGATTAATCGGAGAGCATCGGCCACTTTCCAGGCGGCGTTTTGTCGAAGACAGGCAACAGCATCTTCTTCATGGAGCAGTTTGTTTTGGTCGGTGACGATAAAAAGAACACGGTAAAAGGGCGAAAAATAATGCGTTAAGGATAGAAGGCTGTCTGTACTTCGTATGTGAAAGCATTTCACACGTTTTATACAGGTGGCCTTTTTCAGCAGAATGGGCAAGGGCATGGGTGAGGGACTTGTGTGGGAAAAAATGAGTACGGCAATGCAGAGACAAAAAAAGGAGGGACGGATAAGTGCATATAGGGAAAGACAAATTCCTGTCAACACACCCATGCGGCGAAGAGCTCGGCATACGAAGAAAACCCCATGGCTTTGAAGGAGGACGAGCCGTAAAATACGGCCTCCATCAAGCGGTAGTGCCGGAATGAGGTTAAAAAGAAAAAGAAGAAGATTGATTTGACCAAAAGAAGAATGACGAAATAAAAGAAAAAGCAAAAGACTGCCACACGGACCTGCAGCGGCAATTTTCGCTTCCGTGCAGAAGTCGGTGACACCAAGCCGAAGGTGACAGCCGTAAGGAAACACGGTAAGACGAAGAATGGGCACGTGTAAAGCGAAAGCGGCGAGGGTATGACAAAGCTCATGGAGGAAAGCGGAAAAAAGTGCCGCCCGAAAAACTTCGGCCGTGGGAATCAGGAAGGAAAGTCCTAACATAACCGGCACGGTAATATGTAGAAAAAAGTGATTTGTAAGGCGAAAATACATAATTAGGCTCCTTTAAAGAAAAAAATATCGAAGTTCGTAAAAAAAAAGAAGGATTTTCTTATTTAACGGCGAATATCTTTATGGAATGTATATTAATAGAGTTAAGAAATTATTTTTGAAAGGAGATTTCCAATGGCAAATAAATATGTTTATTTATTCAGCGAGGGCGACGCAAGCATGCGTAACCTTCTCGGCGGCAAGGGTGCTAACCTTGCTGAAATGACGAAGCTTGGTATGCCGGTGCCCCAGGGCTTTACGGTTACAACGGAGGCCTGCACACGGTATTATGACGACGGCAAGCGTATCCACGAGGATATTCAGGCTGAAATCATGGAGTATATTGGAAAAATGGAGGAGGTCACCGGCAAAAAGTTCGGCGATATGGAAAACCCGCTTTTGGTTTCCGTTCGTTCCGGTGCCCGTGCTTCTATGCCCGGTATGATGGATACAATTTTGAACCTGGGTCTCAATGAGCAGGTTGTGGAAGCTCTGGCTGCAAAGAGCGGTAATCCCCGTTGGGCTTGGGACTGCTATCGTCGATTCATCCAGATGTATTCCGATGTTGTTATGGAAGTGGGCAAGAAGTACTTTGAACAGCTCATTGATGAAATGAAGGAAAAGAAGGGCATCACCCAGGACGTTGATCTTACGGCAGATGACCTTAAAGAACTGGCAAGCCAGTTCAAGGCTGAATACAAGGCGAAAATCGGCAACGATTTCCCCACAGACCCGAAGGAACAGCTCATGGGTGCTATACAGGCAGTTTTCCGTTCTTGGGACAACCCCCGTGCAAACATTTACCGTCGTGATAACGATATTCCCTATGATTGGGGTACAGCTGTAAATGTACAGATGATGGCATTCGGTAACATGGGCGAAACCTCCGGTACGGGTGTTGCCTTTACCCGTAACCCTGCTACAGGCGAAAAGAAGCTTTTCGGCGAATTTTTGATGAATGCACAGGGCGAAGACGTTGTTGCGGGTGTAAGAACGCCGCAGAAGATTGACCAGTTGAAGGAAGTTATGCCCGAAGTTTACGATGAATTCGTAAAGATCTGTGCAAAGCTGGAAGGCCATTACAGAGATATGCAGGATATGGAGTTTACCATTGAAGATAAGAAGCTCTATATGCTCCAGACAAGAAACGGTAAGAGAACAGCAGCGGCAGCTTTGAAGATTGCCTGTGATCTTGTGGACGAAGGCATGATTTCCGAAAAAGAAGCCGTTTTGATGATTGATCCGAGAAACCTGGATACTCTCTTACATCCCCAGTTTGACCAGGCAACACTGAAGAAGGTTGAACCCATCGGTCGTGCACTGGCAGCATCGCCCGGTGCCGCTTGCGGTAAGATAGTCTTTACGGCTGATGATGCGAAGGCATGGGCAGACAGAGGTGAGAAGGTTGTTCTCGTTCGTCTGGAAACCTCTCCCGAGGACATTGAAGGCATGAAGGCTTCCCAGGGTATCCTCACTGTTCGCGGTGGTATGACCTCTCATGCGGCTGTTGTTGCCCGTGGTATGGGTACTTGCTGTGTATCCGGTTGCAGTGCCATTAACATGGACGAAGAAAACAAGAGATTTGAACTGGCAGGCAAAACGTTTGTGGAAGGCGATGAAATTTCCATCGACGGCTCCACAGGTTGTATCTATGACGGTCTGATTCCCACAGTCGATGCATCCATTGGCGGCGAGTTTGGAAGAATTATGGCTTGGGCAGATAAGTACAGAGTACTGAAGGTCCGCACGAATGCAGATACTCCCCAGGATGCCGCCCGCGCCAGAGAGCTTGGTGCAGAGGGCATCGGTCTTTGCCGTACGGAACATATGTTCTTTGAGGGCGACAGAATTGCGGCTATTCGCGAAATGATTTGCTCTGATACAAAAGAGCAGAGAGAAGCGGCTCTTGCGAAGCTGGAACCCATGCAGCAGGGTGACTTTGAAAAACTCTATGACGTTATGGAAGGCTACGGCGTAACCATTCGTTTCCTGGATCCGCCGCTGCATGAATTCGTTCCCACAGATGAAAAAGACATTGAAGCTTTAGCTGCGACCCAGGGCAAGACGGTAGAAGAAATTAAGGCAATTATTGCTTCTCTCCACGAATTCAACCCCATGATGGGTCACCGTGGATGCCGTCTGGCAGTTACCTACCCGGAAATCGCTGCCATGCAGACCCGTGCGGTTATCAAGGCTGCTATCAATGTTTCAAAGAAAAAGAACGTAAAGATTGTGCCTGAAATTATGATTCCCCTGGTAGGCGAAATCAAAGAACTTGCATTTGTTAAGAAGGTTGTTGTAGAGACGGCGGATGCAGTTATCAAGGAAGCAGGCTCTGACCTTACCTATACAGTTGGTACGATGATTGAAATCCCCCGTGCGGCGATCACGGCGGATGAGATTGCGAAGGAAGCAGAATTCTTCTCCTTCGGTACAAACGACCTTACCCAGATGACCTTCGGCTTCTCCCGTGATGATGCCGGCAAGTTCCTGGATGCATACTATGACACTAAGATTTACGAAAACGATCCCTTTGCAAAAATTGACCAGAAGGGCGTCGGTAAGCTTGTGAAAATGGCGGCAACACTTGGCCGTGAAACACGCCCGGATATCAAGCTTGGTATTTGCGGCGAACACGGTGGCGACCCGTCTACCGTAGAGTTCTGCCATAATGTAGGACTTAACTATGTATCCTGCTCGCCCTTCCGTGTACCGATTGCACGTCTGGCAGCAGCGCAAGCAGCCCTTCGTTAGTAGCTATTAAAATCTTGAAAGCCCGGAAAACCGCATGGTTTTCCGGGCTTTTGTTAGCTTATGCTAAATTTATTTTTTACTTGATCCACCTGTTGGGTGGGTGCTTCAGTAGTCGTATACCAGCCCTTTTGTTCCATCAAAGAGTAGATTTCGTGTTGCATATCGAGAGACTGGTTTAAAATAGTCTTGAATTCCGTGTGAACGGATTCGGTCGGCGATTCCTGTACGGCGTAATGATACAGGCCGGACATAGTTTTAGAGGTGAGGAGAATATCGTCCATATACTCTCGGTCGGTCATATTTTGTTTTGCTGCCATATTTTTCTCCTTTCGTTACTGGTTGAGTTGATTTAAAAGACAGGAATAGTGCTTCTGGTGCTGTGTGGCAAGATTGCGGAGAGTGTTCTGCAATGTGGCATCCTGTACCTTGGACGCATAGTCGTTACATTTTGTCTGAAGCTGTTGTTCCATACCCAAAGCGTCTTCCATATACATCAGTTCTTTCGGGGTCATCTAAAATCGCTCCTTTTCATTTTAAGATTCAAAAATAGTATTTCCGGATTGTAGGGTAAACATACAGAAAGACTTGTTTTTTGTATGATAATCGTGTATAATAAAGGAAAAGGAGGGATTTACTTGAAAATTTTGATTGCACCTGATTCTTTTAAAGGCAGTCTCTCGGCCGGTGAGGTTGCGACAAAAATCGCAGAAGCGGCACGGGCTGTTTTTGAAGACGCTGAAATAATCGAAGCCCCTGTGGCAGACGGCGGTGAAGGAACACTGGATGCTATTATGGAGGGCGTGCAACTGGAAACAGTCACCATATCGGTCACAGGACCGGACTTTGAAGCCTGCGAAGCATCTTATGGAAAAAAGGATGATACCGCATATATAGAAATGGCACGGACAAGCGGTCTTTGTATGTCCCGGCTACGGGCGGCGAAGAAAACCACGTCACGGGGGTTTGGCGAGGCTATTCTGCATGCACTGGAGGGCGGAGCAAAAACACTGTATCTGGCTATAGGCGGCAGCGCGACAAACGACGGTGGTGTGGGGATGATGGAAGCACTTGGGGTTCGTTTCCACGATGTAAACGGGGAAGAGCTATGTGGCTGTGGAGAGAGCCTCGGCAAAATCGCGAAAATAGATCTCGGCGGTCTGACGCCTCTTCTTCGGGCGGCAAGTTGTTATATCATCTGCGATGTGCAAAACCCCCTTCTGGGCGAGACCGGGGCAACCCGTGTTTACGGTCCGCAAAAGGGTGCGGATGAGGCGGACCTGGATTTTTTAGAAAAGGGAATGGAGAACTACGCCCAACGTGTGGCAGAAACGTTGGGAGAACGGTTTGACCCCCTACCCGGTGCCGGTGCGGCCGGGGGCGTCGGATTTGCCCTTCTCGCCTTTCTAGGTGCAAAGTTCTGCCCCGGCATAGAAACAGTACTGGATATTATTGGTTTTGATGAAAAGGTGAAAAATGCCGATTTGGTTATTACCGGGGAAGGAAAAATGGATGGACAGTCTGCCTACGGGAAGGCACCGGTCGGCGTGGCAAAGCGATGCGGGGGCATACCGGTCATTGCCATGGTGGGCGGCATCGGTCACGGCTTTGAGGCCGTATATAAACAAGGGATTTCCTCTGTATTCTCTGTCTTTGACAATGCTATGCCTCTATCTGAAGCGATCGAAAACGCCGCACCCATGATGCGGAAGGCGGCGGAACGAATGTTTAGAACGGTGCAGGCAGGTATGAACATTCAAAAATAATATACGGCATTAGTAAGAGCCTGTAATAAAATGAATTTCATTTTGCTACAGGCTCTTCTGCTTCGGGATTAGCGGTACATTTTTTTCATAGCTTCTAAAACTTCTTCTTCAAATTGGGGAATCCGTTCTCGGTTTTTCATATAATCTTTATATGTTTCGATACGCCATTCTTCGATGGGTTTGGTAAGCTGTGCGGTTAAATACTCGTCGACCTTTTTGCCATCGGTTTTGTCAATGCCTTGACCGGCAAGAACGTTCATTTCCACATAATAGAGAAGTGCAAGCCGCCTTGCAGCAGCACTACGGGCATCGCTGTACGGGTTTTTCGGTGCTGTATCCTCGAAAATGCCAAGCTTTTCCAAAACAGATTTTTCTTCTGCGGTAATAGACTCGTCCCAAAGGGGAAGACGAGGGTTTTCAAAGCCAAGATGCTTTAAAATTGTGTAGGCAATAATGGCGTGTCCGATATTGCCGGGATGCACCCGATCCGGTCCGATAACCGTTTGAACAAGTCCTTTGGAATTGGCGAGAGATAAGGGAGTGTGTAAATCCAGCACGGATGGGAAGGTTTCCAGCAGATAGCCACCGGCCCTCTTAAGCATTGCATCATAGCCGCCATAAAGCGGTGCAGATATAGAGGGGGATTCGTCGTGCACTGTAGGCGTCATCACCAAGGTGGAAACGTCCTTTAGCCGCGACAGAACCTCCTGCATATTCTTTTTATAAACGTCGAAGGCGTTTTCTCGCTTAGCAAGAAGACTGTCCGTGATTTTTGCACTGTCTGCATACAGAGAAGGCTGTAAATCGTTCATTCCGAACATTACGACAGCATGGGTAGGTTTTCGGGATGTGATAAGTGCGTCCCAGTTCTGAAGAAACAAACCGGCACCGATGCCGGGGATGGAAACATTATGAAACAGAATTTTCTTTTCCGGAAAATGCAGAACAAAGTAGTCTACCAGAATACGGGTGTACTTTTCGGCGGCAGTAATACTGTCCCCGATAAAACATACGGAAGTGAATTTATCCATGGAAAGCCTCCTAAAGTAAGCAGTGGGCGGCCATACTGTAAAAACAGCCATCCCCACAAATGATATGATCTGTTACGGGAATGGAAAGCGGCTTCAGTACGGACTGAATCTGCTGGGTGAGCTGTATATCTTCTTCGGATGGCTCAATCAGACCTAAAGGATGGTTGTGTGCTAAAATAACCGAGTAAGCACGGTGCGTCAGTGCATATTCTACCACAAGGCGGATATCGATATATACCCGGTAGGTAGACCCTTCAAAGATTTTCTTATAGGAAATCACACGTCCCTCCGGATCGAGACAGAAGACGTAGAAGCCTTCTTTTGTCTGATCACCAATCATGCGAAGAATATAGTCTCCGGCCTCCATAGCAGTGGGAAGCAACGGATTCCGTTCCAGGCTTCCACGGTTATAAAGATTCACCACATCCTTGATAAGGTGCAGGAGAAGTGCACTGTTTTTGCCAACGCCGTCTATAGTACAAAGCGAATCCATATCCGCATTCAAAACGCCGTGGATGGAATGAAACGTATCAATCAGCCGATGTGCAGCCTCATTTGTATTGACGCGAGGCTGAGAATAAAACAGTAAAAGCTCTAAAACCTCATGCGGTGCCAACGCACCAATGCCGTTTTGTATGTATTTTTCACGCATTCGTTCCCGGTGTCCTTCGTGCATTGACATTCTCTCCAATCCGTATTTGAATAAAAAAAAGAGAATATAGAAATACATAAAAAGCGTATTCGATATTCTTTCTTCTTTATGCTTCTACCCAAAAGGCAGAATTTGGTGACCCCAAAGGGAATCGAACCCTTGTTTTAGCCGTGAGAGGGCTACGTCCTAGGCCGCTAGACGATGGGGCCTTAACAGGAATTATTCTACCACACAAATTTATCTTTGTCAAGAATTTTTTGTAAAAAAATAAAAAATAGGGGGGAGGATTTATCCCGCCCTATTTCACTCTAAAAATGCATTTCAAAATTCCGCCCCAGAAACGGGGCGCCTTCCATACCACAACCTTCAAAAGACGCACCTCCCTATCTTAATCGCCGCTAAAGAAGCACCAGCCGATTACAATTAGCATAATCGCTTCAATAATGGCCAGAATCCACAGAGGCAGAGCGGCTGCAAGCAATGCACCCGTGGAAAAGGAAAGGATAATAACACCGATTGCTCTGCGCTTACCACACATTATGTACACCTCCGTTTACTTTATCCTATGCGGTAGGCGGCAAAAGCGTTACTTGTTTTCAAAAATTGTGGAAGGAATATAAATGGTTTTTTCTTTAGGTTCTTTGCCATGCAAAAGGAAGGACACGGCAACCCGTGCGGCCGTGCGTCCCATTTCAAAGGGATTGCTCACCGAAAGAAGACGAATAAGTCTGTTTTCAATATAGGCGGCGTTGCCCAGGGGATTTTCATACCCGATACAGATGACCTCATTTAAAAGCTTTAGCTTTTGCAGGGCAAGGCACACATAGTTGGTCACGCCGGTGGCACAGTATAGACAGTCAAATTCTTCCATATAATCCGCTTTGATTTTTCGGGCAATCACGGATGCCAGCGGTGCGGAAATATCTTCTAAAGAAATATTCCCGATAATGGAAGCACCACCCTCGCTGATGGCATCTATAAACCCGTTTGTTCGCATTTGGGCACCAAGACCGTTATGTACATGGAGTGCCAGAATCCGTTTTTTATCCGGGAAAACCGAATTGTACGCCACACCCAGCCTGTATCCGTCGTTATAGTGGTTCCCGCAAACAGTAGCCACATGCGGCGTGGGAAGCCCCTCGTTTACATATACAAGCGGTTTTTTCATAGCGAGTGCCGCAACCCTTGCCTGTACGACAGGTGCAGAGGCAGGAGCAACAATACATAAATCCAGATTCTGTACAAAGTCAATGGCGTGTAGACCTTCGCTGCCAGAGCCGAGAGAAGAGAAAAAGGCAAAATGCGCTTCCGCGGAAGAGGGGATTTCGCTTTTGATGCCACGGTATACAGCATCCCAATAATAGCCGGGCCTTGCGGGCAGCACAACACCGACAGACGGTTTTCCGCCTGCCGTAGCGACAGGAACAGTATCGGCGGCGGCAAAAACCTTCTCTCGGGTCTTTGCGTCCACGCCCCGTTTGTGGTACAGTGCTTTATAAGCAGCCGATACACTAATGTTACATTTTCTGGCAAGTTCATTTGTATTCATACGTTTAGTATATCAAATAAAGCCAGCGTATTAATATATCCAAGTTCACCAAAAAATTTTTTTAAATTTATGCAGTTTGTACATGGTAATACTTCTTTATATTCGTTACAATAAAAAAAAAAGGGGAGAAAAATATGGCTTGTATTATGAAGAACATGACCGTAGAGGACATGAATAATCTTAAGACCAAGACGGTCATTATTCCTGTGGGAGTTGTGGAACAGCATGGATTTCATCTTCCACTTTGTACGGATATCTGTAATGCGGAAAAACCGATTGAGCTTGCCGGAGACAGATTGGAAGCTTTAATTGCACCAACGGTAAACTATTGCTTTTCCGGCGGTACGCTCCGAGGTACAATTAACGTCACCCCCAACATTTTTGGGCTGTATGTAACGGATATATGCAAAGAATTTGTCCGGTTGGGTTTTAGAAACATCGTTTTATTTATGGGGCACGCCGGCATAGAAAACATAAACGCGCTCCGTGACAGTCTGCAAATGTTTATGCGTTCGTTGGACAGAAAGGATATTACGGTTTCCTTGATTTGTCCGTGGGATTTATCTCCTTCCCATTGGTTTAAAAAGGATGAAAACGGGGAGGCTGATTTCCATGCAGGGAAAACAGAAACATCTCTTATGCTGTATTGGGCACCGGAGCTTGTCCGGGACAAAATTGTAATGGATACGCCGGAGATTTCCCGAAATATGCGGACCGATCAGGATTGGTATGCAACAAGCGAAAAAGCCGTGGAGCACCTCTTCGTCCTGCCGAATACACACCAGAGGGAAGAAATCCGGGTAGGGGTTATGGGCTTCCCGGAACAGGCGACGCGAGAATACGGCGAGGTTATCGCAAACGAAATCGTGGAAGGTCTCATCAATTATGTTACGATGCTGAATGAAAAAAACAGTTAATAAAAGAAGGGATAAGGGATGAAAAAATCAACAGACTTTCGGTACAATACCGGAGAGGCAAAGGTGCCGTGGGCGGCAGTTGGGGAAAACTACAACGTAGAGGATTTAATGCAAATCGTTAAATTCTTAATGCAGGGCGAGGGTGAAGAATACGAAACCGCTATCCGGAATGTACGTGCACAGATTGAAAAGCTGAATGCGATTTCCACGCCGCCGGGAAAGCTTTCGCTTGGTTCTAAGGTGGAAGAGGCTGAACAGGCCTGCGATGCATATTTGGGCATCGAGGGCAGTGCATTTGTTGCCAACTGTACAGCAGGCTTTGAGATTGCCTATAAATATGCCAATATCGGCCCCGGGGACGAGGTAATCGTTCCTGCTATTACATTTGTAGCCACAATGGCTTATCCGCTGGCAGTAGGTGCAAAGCTTGTTTTTGCAGACGTAGACCCGGTGACAATCAATATGGACCCGGCAGACGTGGCAAGGAAAATCACCCCGAAAACAAAAATGATTGTCCCGGTTCATATTGGCGGCTATCCCGTTGACATGGACCCTATCATGGAGCTTGCCAAAAAGCACAATATCGTTGTGCTGGAGGATGCGGCACATGCCTTCGGAGCACTCTATAAAGGACGCAAGGTCGGTACAATCGGCGATTTTGCAGGCTTTAGCTTTCACGAGGTTAAGAATATTACTTCCTTTGGTGAAGGCGGCATTCTGACAACGACCGTTCCCGGCTTTGCAAGTGAAATGAAGCGTGCTCGTTTTCTGGGTCTTGACTTTACAGCACCGATTAAAAACTGGCTGTATAATATTACGCCCATTCCCGGCAAGGAAAAACCCTTTGTTGCCGGTAACAGCAGTACGACGGAAATACAAGGCCTTGGTCTTTCGCTTCAGCTTGCAAGAAATGAACAGATTATCGCCGTGAGAAGGGCAGCTGCAGAGTATCTCACAAATCGGTTTAAAGAAAACGATGCGATTATTCCCCAGGATCTTGGTAATGAAGGCACAAAGCCTACCTTCCATCTTTATCTTCTTCAGATTGACCCCCAAAAGGCAGGCGGCAATGTCCAGACACTGAAAAAGAAACTGGAAGAAAAGAGCATTACGAACATTCCGCATTTTGGACCGCTGTATCGCTTCTCTATCGTTAATACGATGCAGGGAATTGATCCGGATGAGGTTGCCAAAACCTGCCCGGTGTGTGAAGAGGTGTTCAACAATCGCTTTACCCACTTGCCGCTGTACGGTCTTTCTGAGGAACAACTGACCTATATGGCGGATACGGTACTGGAATGTGTTGCTGAAATGCAGGCCGGCAAATAAGAAAAATCAAAAAGCAGGACTGTCCTTGTGGGCGGCCCTGTTTTTTTATAAGCGGTATATATTTATACTTGTAATATACAGAGAAACATTGTATAATAAAAAACGGAAGAAGCGGAAATATATATTCGCAGGTTAAATCCGTGCCTGTTACCGTCCGGTAGCTTTTTATAAGGAGCAAAGAAAAATGAATGCACAGATAAAGGAATTTTTGTCACAGCATATGGTGTCGGAAGTGGGTTTTGCCGCTTGTCCGGATTCACCTTTTGAAAATTTAGAAAATGCCGTTTCACTTGTTTTTCGGCTTTCCGACGCGGTGGTGGATCAGATCGGCGATGCACCCACCCATACCTATTTCCATCATTACAGAACCATGAATGCCTATATTGATTCTGTTTCACTCCGGCTTGTGCTTTTCTTGCAGGAGAGGGGGTACCGTGCTGCTGCCGTGCCGGCAAGCCAGTCCACCACAGGTCTTGCAGGGATATTCTCACATAAAACGGCGGCAGTTCGTGCAGGGCTTGGCTTTATCGGAAAAAGCGGACTGTTTTTGTCCGGACAGTTTGGCCCCCGTGTTCGGCTTGGCACCGTGTTTACCGATGCACCTATAAAGACGGCGTGCTTTCCGCAAAAATCGGAATGCGGCGCCTGTGATCTGTGTTCCCGTGCCTGCGGTGCTATGGCAATCCGAAATGTAAATTACTGTGAGGGAATGACGAGAGACGATATCCTCGATGCCCGTGCCTGTAGTGCGTATATGAAGGAGAAGTTCCGGCATATCGGGCGGGGTGCGGTGTGTGGCGTTTGTATGCAGATATGCCCCAGGGGAAAGTCAAAGCCCGAATCATGAATGGAGCCATTTAGCATAAGAAAAACCTCCCGGATAAAATAGTAAAGGTTTGGCGACCGCATTACTAAAAAATCATGGAGGTTTTTGGTTATATCAGGTACGACGGAAAGCACCTTTAATCACGTGCTTGGCACTTTGAAAAAAATCAACCACCTTAAAACGAATCTGCACATCCCCTGTGGAATCCGGGGTGAGAAGTGCGGCATCACTGCCTATGGCGTCGGTAATCTGCGTGGCACTGTCCGTAGAAACACTGCCATCTACAAAGCACAGCGGCGGAAACATGACACACCACCAGTTTTGCCCTTCAGCTTTACCGATTTCTACCCGTACTGCATCATACTCACCGGCAGGGAAGGCAACACCGTCATAATACCGGGTAGGGAAATAAGTTTTTTCCAGTGACAGCGTAACGGGATAGGAAAATCCTTGCTTTTGGATTTCATCTGCGGCAGCTTTTTCCAGTGCCGCCCGTTCCTGCAGAAAAACCGCACGGGACTGGGAAGGTGATTCGCAATTTATAAAAAGAGAACGGCTTTCTGTCAGAAGTCGGTCACGTACAAAAAGTTTTAAAGTCTGGTCCTCCGGCGTGTCGCTGTTAGCGAGAACATGGAGACGCAGTACGTTTTCAGCAATCCTGCCTTGCTCTGCGTCTGAATAAACGGTAAACCCGATTGTTATAAGGAGACCCATACATAGTGCGATTATGCTTTTTTTCATGTAATTCACCTCAATGCAGAGTATTACCATAAGTGAGGCGTAATATACAATACAAGCAAAAAATTAAAAAATGGTGGAAACGGGTGCCGTTAAACAGGGACGAAGCCCCATTGCCGTAAAACGTTCCTTTGCGGCATTTGCTTTATCCATAGACGTAAAAATACCGTATACAACCGAGCCGCTTCCTGTCATAAGTGCCGCTTTTGCACCTTCGTCCAAAAGAAGCTTTTTATATTCTTTGATTTCCGGACGCGACACGAAATCTTCAAGACAGTTAAAGAGGCGAACAAGCACACCCTCCGTATCCCGGTTCTGCAGTGCATTGATAAGCCCTTTTGTATCCGGATGGTGCTTGATTTGTTTTACATTTACTAAGCTGAAAATTTTCTTTGTGCTCAGTGGAAACCGTGGTCTCAGAAGGAGAATGTGACAGTGGGGTAGTGGCGACAGGGGAGAAAGTATTTCTCCCAAGCCCTCAGCAAGGCATGTACCGCCTGTCATACAAAACGGCACATCTGCACCGCAGGCTAGTCCCAGTTCCAGAAGACGGCTGAAGGGGATGGGGAAACCGTAAAGACGGTTGAGACCCATGAGTACACTGGCGGCATCTGCACTGCCGCCGCCTAAACCCCCGCCTACGGGAATATGCTTTTTGATTTGGATACCGATGCCGTCTTTTGTGCCTATCTCGTCCATGAAAAGACGGGCGGCCTTCCATGCAATATTATGGTTGTCACAGGGCAGAAAACGAAGGTCGCACCGGACGGAAATTTCCTTTTGGGGATGAAGCGTGATTTCGTCATACAGCCGCACGGATTGCATAACGGAACGAAGGTCATGGTATCCGTCCTGCCGTTTTCCGATTATGTCAAGCGACAGATTGATTTTTGCATGTGCCCGAATTGTAATCATGCCTTGTCACCAATTACGGTTTTCAGATAGGCCGCAAACTGTGCACCGATATCACTGCGACTGAGTGCGTATTCCACCGTGGCTTGCAGGAAACCGATTTTACTGCCTACATCATACCGTTTGCCTTCAAAGGTATATGCATACACAGGCTCTTTTTGTGCCAGAGCACACAGGGCATCCGTAAGCTGAATTTCACCGCCGGCACCGGGGCGGGTATTTTCTAAAAGCGTAAAGATTTCCGGTGTAATAATATAGCGACCTAACACGGCGATGTTGCTGGGAGCCTCTTCGGGCTTCGGCTTTTCCACCATGCCGCGAACACGGTTAACGCCTGTCTCGACGGGCATAGCGTCAATAATACCGTACTTAGAAATGTCCTCTCTGCTGACCTCCTGCACGCCCAATATGGAGGCCTCGTATTTTTCGTATACATCAATCATCTGTCGGAGACAGGGCTTCTGGGCACGTACAATATCATCGCCCAGAAGAACGGCAAAAGGCTCGTTACCGACAAAGGATTTGGCACAAAGAATGGCGTGTCCAAGCCCCAGCGCCTGCTTTTGCCGTACATAATGAATGTTGGCAAGGGAGGAAATCGACTCCAAAGATTGAATCCAGTCCGTCTTACCTGCTCTTGCAAGCTCTGTTTCAAGCTCATA
Organism: Oscillospiraceae bacterium; assembly: GCA_015068765.1. Classification (GTDB taxonomy): domain Bacteria; phylum Bacillota; class Clostridia; order UMGS1883; family UMGS1540; genus SIG447. The sequence goes on along the minus strand of SVJY01000010.1, from coordinate 3,118 downwards.
GGACTTATCAAAATGATCCTCAATGGCACGCTTGCCGCGACCGGAAATGATCAAAATGTCTTCGATACCACTTTGTGCGGCTTCTTCAATGATATACTGCAGCGTGGGCGTGTCCACGATCGGCAGCATTTCTTTGGGGACAGCCTTTGTGGCGGGGAGAAAACGGGTGCCAAGACCTGCGGCGGGGATAACAGCTTTCGTGATTTTCATATTTCTTCATCCTTTCGATAATTTTCAAGTCCGTTTGTCATCGCAGTGAAAATTCTTTCTTTCAGGCCGCGGTTTTCGCGGCTTAGGTCTGCCAGCAGTTCTTTGGCGTACTGGCGTTTTGTATATCCGTTTGCAGGGCATGGGTTATGTACAACCGGTGCACCGCTGCGGTTAATAAAGCCCACAACATCTGCCTCCTGCATATATAGCATGGGACGTATGAGATGAATGTTCTTCCGGTCCAGATAGGTAACAGGACTGAAAGAATGCAGCCTTCCCTCATAAAACAAACAAAGAATAAAGGTTTCCAGTGCATCGTCGTTATGATGCCCCAGTGCCACCTTGCGGCAGTCTGCTTCCAGTGCCGCATCGTGAAGGGCACCTCTCCGAAGCTTTGCACAAAGGGAGCAGGGGTTTGATTCCTTGCGTATGTCAAATAAAATTTCAGCAATATTTGTGTCTTTTACGATGAGCTCCATGCCTTGCTCTTTAAAATAGGAGACGAGAGGAGAATAGTCCGTTTCGGGGAAGCCCATATTGAGCGTAATCGGCACAACGGTAAATTTCTTCGGATAAAACCGGCTGAGGGCATGAAGGGCAAGTGCCAGCGTTACACTGTCTTTCCCACCGGAAACGCCCACGGCAACCCTATCGCCGTTTTCAATCATATGGTAATCGTCCACACAACGGCGAACGTAGCTTAATACTCGCTGCATCTGTCAGCTCCTTCCCAGCATTTCCATAAAGGTGGCTTCATCTATCAGAGTAATTCCAAGGCTTTGTGCTTTCTCCAGCTTAGAGCCGGCCTCGGCACCGAATAAAACATAGTCGGTTTTTTTCGATACGCTGCCGGAAACTCGCCCACCTTCGGCTTCAATCATCGCCGTAGCATCGCTACGGGTAAGGGAAGGTAGCGTGCCGGTGAGCACAAAGGTTTTTTCTGCAAAACGCGTGCCGCTTTCCTGTTTTTCCTCTGTCATGGAAACGCCGACGCTGCGGAGTTTTTCCAGAATTTCCTGAATTTTTTCATCACCAAAATAGGCGAGAATACTGTCGGCCATTTTACCGCCGATTTCATGAATAGCGGAAAGTTCTTCTTTTGAAGCTGCCAAAAGTGCATCTATATTTCCGAAATGGCCGGCAAGGATTGTACCTGCACGTTTTCCTACATGGCGGATACCCAGGCCAAACAAGAGGGAAGAAAGCCCTTTTTTCTTTGAGGCATCAATGGCGGCAAGAAGGTTTTCCGCACTTTTTTCGCCCAACCCATCAAGACCGGCTATATCTTCTTTTGAAAGTGTATATAAATCTGCAAAGGTGTGTATTTTGTTTTCCTGTAAAAGCTTTTCTGTCATGGCAGGGCCAAGACCTTCTATATCCATTGCATCACGGGAAGCGTAATGAATGATGCTTCGGGCACGCTGTGCGTCACACCGGTCTCCCACGCACCGGAATACAGCCTCATTTTCTTCACGCTGTAGGGGTGCACCGCATACGGGACAGGTTTTAGGCATGGAATACTCGGTTTCGTTTCCGCTTCGCTTTGAAGGAAGGGAGCATACCACAGCCGGGATAATATCACCGGCCTTCTGCACCAGTACACGGTCACCGATACGGATATCTTTATCTCTTATAAAATCAATATTATGCAGTGTAGCACGGCTTACGGTTGATCCGGCAATCCGTACAGGCGTCAGTACTGCATTAGGCGTTGCGGCACCGGTGCGGCCGATTTGAATTACGATGTTTTCCAGCGTCGTTTCCTGCTGTTCGGGCGGAAACTTATAGGCAGCTGCCCAGCGGGGGTACTTGGACGTGCTTCCCAGTCTCTCTCGCTCGGAAAGGCTATCCAGTTTTACAACAGCACCGTCTATGTCACAGGGCATATCGTTTCTGCCTTCACCGATATCGGCAATCAAATTCCACACATCTTGAATGGAATCCACCGGCGGTTTTGTCTCCACAACCTTAAAACCAAGCATACGCAGGAGTGCCAGACTCTCGCTATGGGCGTTAAAGGAAAGACCTTCGGCCTTTTGAATGTTAAAAACATAAATATCCAGATGTCTGGAAGCGGCAATGGCACTGTCCAGCTGTCTGAGCGACCCTGCCGCCGCATTTCTCGGATTTGCAAAGAGAGGTTCACCGGCAAGCTCCCGCTCGCTGTTTAATTTTTCAAACGCTTTTTTGGGCATGAAGACCTCGCCTCGGACCTCAAGATAAGGCACTGCTTCTGAAAGACGCAAAGGAATGGAACGAATGGTTTTGAGGTTTTGCGTTACGTCTTCACCCACAAAGCCGTCACCCCGTGTAGAGCCACGCCAAAAAACACCGTCCCGGTACTCTAAAGAGACAGAGAGACCGTCAATTTTCGGTTCCACCGTATAGCAGGGTGAGGAAACGGCACTGCGTATACGGCCGTCAAAAGCAAAAAGCTCCTCCTGACTGAATACATCGGCCAGGCTTTCCATAGGAACGGTATGCACAACCTCTGCAAAACCTTCTGCTACAGCACCGCCTACACGCTGGGTGGGGGAATCGGGCGTAATCAAAGAGGGATCAGCATTTTCCATATCCTCCAGCTTACGAAGCAGCCTGTCGTATTCAAAATCGCTGATTTCCGGTGCATCCTTCACATAATATAAATAATTATGGTGATGAAGAAGCTCCCGTAGAGCATGTATATTCATAACGTCACCTCATTTTTTATATTTTACTAAAAAAAAGAAGAAATGTAAAGAGATTTGGTGAAAAAAGTATATTAAGCTTTGTAGGTTTACAATATCTGATTTTAAAACCTATGCGGACAAACAGGCACGCATCACTAGTAATCCTGTTTATGCGAAATATAACATTGACCCGTTAGAGTTTGACAGAAAAGATTTAGAGGAATGGGCAGAGAAACGCA